>JAZLLL010000001.1:0-9936 GCA_045598125.1 Methanobrevibacter sp.
TAATTTTATTTTTTCTATTTTTTTAGTTTTATTTTTTCTATTTTTTTAGTTTTATTTTTTCTATTTTTTTAGTTTTATTGTTTCTATTTTTTTAGGTTAAGTTTTTTATAGTATGAAATAAATAATATAATTGTTATAATATTATGATTGTTATATTATTAACTAGAGATAAATTGCATTGATTATAAAATAAAATTGATTAAAGATATTATGATTATTTATTTTATGGTTAATTATTTAATTTAAATTTATAATTCCAATAATTTAGTAATTATGGAAGTTGATATTGTGCTACTTGAAGTTAAAGATTTAGTTGTTGAAGTAGAAGGTAAACGTGTTTTAAATGGTGTTAATTTATCTATTAAAGAAGGGGAAACTCATGTGCTTTTAGGTCCTAATGGTGCAGGTAAAAGTACTTTATTTTTAACTATTTTAGGATTCCCTAAATATGATATTATTAGTGGTTCTATAATCTTTAATGGTGAAAATATTACTAATTTAAGCACCACTGAAAGAGTTCAAAAGGGTATTGGAGTTAGTTTTCAAAATCCTCCAGCAATTCGGGGAGTTAGTGTAAGGGATCTTTTAAAATTTGAATCTAATAAAAATCCTGATGAAGATTTATCTCCAGAAATGAAAAATTTAGCTAAAAAATTAAAGTTTAGTGATGAATTTTTAGATAGGGATGTAAATAGAGGTTTTTCAGGGGGAGAAGTTAAAAGGTCAGAAATTCTCCAATTACTTGCTCAAAAACCATTATTTACTATGTTTGATGAACCTGATTCTGGTGTTGATATTGAAAATGTTGAACTACTTGCAGGTGAGTTAAATGTTTTATTAGATAAACAAAAAAAACCAGGACAAAGAAAAAGAGCAGGATTACTTATTACTCATTTAGGTTATATTTTAAATTTTGTTAATGCAGATAAAGCTCATGTATTGATGGATGGTGTGATTGCTTGCTCAGGTAATCCTGATGAAGTTTTAGAAGATATTAGAAAAGAAGGATTTAAAGGATGTGTGGATTGTGCGCAATGTGGCTCAGGATGCAGCGAAAGCTAAAGATAAAAAAGCAAGTTTAGGTACTGATATTGTTATTGAAAATTTTTCAAAGGAAGATGTTAATGCTTTTGATGTTCTTGAAGATATTAAAGATGTGGATAAGAAAACCCAAAGAGCATTTTTAAAAGTAGGGGTTGATACTAATTCAGAAGAAAGGTCTGGTTCTTTTATTCAAATGGATCAATCTAATATTTTTTCCCATTCTATTTCCGATTCTATTGAATTAATGAATTTAGGTACTGCATTAGAGAAATACTCTTGGGTAAAAGATTATATGTGGAATGCAGTTAAACCCGATGTAGATAAGTATGCAGCTCAAACTGCACTTCGTGAAACTGAAGAAAATATTCATAGTGGGTATTTTGTAAGAGCATTGCCTGGACAAAAAGAAGTTTTTCCAGTTCAAGCATGTATGTTTATTGCGGACCAAGATGTTATGCAAACTACTCATAATATTATTATTGCTGAAGAAAACTCTGAACTTCATATGATTACTGGTTGTGCAACTGGGGACGATATATCTTCTGCACTTCATGTAGGTATCTCTGAGATTTATCTTAAACCAGGTGCTAAACTTACATTTACTATGGTTCATAATTGGGCGGAACAAGTAGAAGTACGTCCAAGAACTGCTGTTGTTCAAGAAAAAAATAGTACTTATATTAATAATTATATTTTAACTAGTCCTGTTAAATCTATTCAATCTTATCCTACTACTTATTGTAATGGTGAAGGTGCTAGGGCTTTATTCCAAAGTATTCAAAGTGGAACTAAAGAATCTATTATTGATGTAGGTTCTAGAGCTATTTTAAATGCTTCAAATACTAGTGCAGAAATTATTTCTCGTGCTGTTGCTAATGATCAGTCTAGAATATTATCTAGAGGACATCTAATAGGTAATACGCCTGATGTTAAAGGACATCTTGAATGTCATGGTTTGGTTTTAGATGATGGATCTTCTATTTATGCTGTTCCAGAACTTGAAGCTAATGCAGCTAATCTTGAAATGTCTCATGAAGCAGCTGTTGGTCAAATTGATGAAGAAGAAATTTATTACTTAACTTCTCGTGGTTTAACTGAAGAGCAAGCAGCTTCTATGATTGTAAGAGGATTTTTAAGTATGGATATTACAGGATTGCCTGATGAATTAGCTAATGAAACTCAGAAAATGATTGATATGAGTCTTGAAGGTATGTAATTTAATTATTTTCCTTTTAATTTTTTTACTTTTTTTATTATACTTTTATTTATATGATATTGATTTTTTATTTATCTTTTTTAATTTCTATTTAAATTAAATAATATTAATATCTAATATTTCTTTATTTTTATGTTTTTTTTATTTTTTAGATTAATTTATACTCATGTTTAATTTAGTTTGTTTCTTATCTATTTTTATTAATAATTATAAATAAAAAAGTATTATAGTATTTAAATTTTTCCTCTTAAAATTCTAAGTAACCTTTATATTCATTTTAAAGTATATATTATAATAGTACATTAATGTTAAGCTGAGCTAGCTCATTGACGTACGATGATTTGAGGATTAAGATATAAATCTATTATTTTATTTGTATCTTAATATAGATTTGAAAAACTTTTTTAAAAAAGAATTTGATTGAAATTTAAAATTTAAAAGATTTTTGATTTGCGTCTTTTAAGTTTTTAAAAATCTTGAATTTTAAATTCAAGAAGGAATCTATTATTGATTCAGAAGTATTGAGGATTTAATAGATAATGGTTGTTTATTAATCTTTTAAAATTATTTACAAATACAAAGAATATTGTTTATTGTAAATCAAATTCTATTAGATTAATAATTTAGAAATTAAATATTTTAATAAAATATTTGAATTATAGAGGAGGATAAACTCTATGTCTGATGATGTAAAAATTGTAATGTTTTGTTGTAACTGGTGTTCCTATGGTGGAGCAGACACTGCAGGTACCGCAAGAATGCAATACCCACCTAACATTCGTGTTATTAGAGTAATGTGTTCTGGAAGAATTGACCCTCAGTTTATTTTAAAAGCATTTAGAGATGGTGCTGATGGAGTATTTGTAGCAGGATGTCACATGGGTGACTGCCACTATGATGCTGGTAATTATAAACTTGACAGAAGAATGAGATTAGTCTATAAATTAGTCGAAGATATGGGAATTGGAAAAGAAAGAGTACACCATGATTGGATTTCTGCTTCCGAAGGTGAAAAATTCGCAAATGCTGTTAAAATGATGGTTAATAGAATTAAAGAATTGGGTCCTTCCCCATTAAAAGCACAATTAGATGTTGAGGCATAATTTAAT
This sequence comes from Methanobrevibacter sp., assembly GCA_045598125.1. Taxonomy (GTDB): domain Archaea; phylum Methanobacteriota; class Methanobacteria; order Methanobacteriales; family Methanobacteriaceae; genus Methanobrevibacter. The sequence goes on from JAZLLL010000001.1 coordinate 3,370, forward strand.
TGGAGGAATTATTTATGGCAGATAAAACTAAGATAGGAACTATGTGGCTCGGTGGATGTTCCGGTTGTCACTTATCTATTGCTGATTTCCACGAATCTTTATTAGATGTTTTAGAATTAGCTGAATTTGAATTCTCACCAGTATTATGTGATACTAAATATGATGAAGTACCAGAATTAGACGTACTCATTGTAGAAGGTGGAATTAGAAACGAAGAAAACAGAGAATTAATTGAAATGTTAAGAGAAAAAGCAGGACTTGTAATTGCATATGGTACTTGTGCTGCTTACGGTGGTATTCCAGGTCTTGGAAATTTATTCACTGTGGATGAGTTAACTCAAGAAGCTTATATTGATTCTCCAAGTACTTACAATGAAGAAGGTATAATTCCTAATGATGATGTACCAGCTTTAGAAAGTAGGGTAAGACCACTTGGTGAAGTTATTGATGTAGATTTAATGATTCCTGGCTGTCCTCCTAAATCTGATGTAGTAGCTGCAGCTATTCTTGCATTATTAAAAGGAGAAGGTATTGAATTACCAACTACCAATCTTTGTGAAGTATGTCCTAGAGAAAAACCACCTGCTGGACTTGCTATGGACTTTATTAAAAGACAATTTGAAGTAGGTAAACCTGAAGAAGATTTATGTTTAATTGCTCAAGGATTAGTATGTATGGGACCTGCTACTGTTTCTTTATGTGGTGCACAATGTCCATCTATTGCTATTCCATGCAGAGGTTGTTATGGACCTACTGCAAAAGTAAATGATGCAGGTGCAAAAATGATTTCTGCGATTGCATCTGACTATGGTGTTAACGAAGATAAAACTGTTGACCCTGAACAAGTAGCTGATCAATTAGATGATATTGTAGGTACTTTCTACACTTACACTTTACCAGCTGCTTTAGTTCCTGCTAAAATGCAAAAAGGAGGAGAATAAATATGGTAAAACTTACTATGGAACCTGTAACTCGTATTGAAGGTCACGCAAAAATTACTGTACATCTTGACGAAGCAGGAAATGTAGAAGACACTAGATTACATGTTATGGAATTTAGAGGATTTGAAAAATTCTTACAAGGTCGTCCTGCTGAAGAAGCACCTCGTATAGTACCTAGAATCTGTGGTATTTGTGATGTACAACACCACTTAGCAGCTGCAAAAGCTGTAGATCAAATCTATGGTTTTAAAGATGATGAAATTTTACCTGATGCTTATAAAATGAGAGAACTTATGAACTGGGGTTCATTTATGCACTCTCATGCACTTCATTTCTATTTCTTAGCTGCACCTGATTTAATTATTCCTGATGGGACTAGAAAAACTAGAAATGTTTTCCAAGTAATTAAAGACATGCCTGAAGTAGCATTACAAGCTATTAAAATCAGAAGAAATGGTTTAGATATTGTTACTGCAACTGGTGGTCGTCCTATTCACCCTACTTCTTCCACTCCTGGAGGAATTTCTACTGAATTAGATGCTGATACTCAAGCAGATTTACTTGCTAAAGCTAAAGAAAATGTTGAATTAGCTCAAGCAACTATTGATTTGGCTGTTCCAGTATTAGAAGAAAAAATAGATTTAGTAGAAACTTTAGGTTACTTTGGAGACACTCGTCACTGTGGTATTGTAAACGATGGTGTATGGGATGTTTATAATGGTGATGTAAGAATTAAAGATAAAGATGGTTCTATTTACACTGAATATAACAACCTTGAATATTTAGATGTTGTTGCAGAACATGTAAAACCATATTCTTGGTTAAAATTCCCTTACATTAAAGAATTAGGTTATCCTGAAGGTATTTACAGAGTAGCACCTTTATCTCGTATTAATGTTTGTGATAAAATGCCAGATGCTGCTCCTCTTGCACAAGCTGCATTAGAACAATTCAGAGAAAAATTCGGATATGCTCAATATCCATTACTCTTCCACTGGGCAAGATTAATTGAACTTTTAGCTGCTGCTGAATGTGCTGCTGATATGTTAGAACAAGATTTATCTGGTGATAAATTCCCTGGTGAACTTGAAAGAACTGCTGGTGAAGGTGCAGGTATTGTAGAAGCTGCTCGTGGTACTTTAATCCACCATTACAAAACTGATGATGAAGGTTTAATTACCAATGCTAACATTATTGTAGCAACTATTCAAAACAACCCTGCTATGGAAATGGGTATTCAACAAGTAGCTAAAGATTATATTAAACCTGGTGTAGAGGTAGATGATAAAATTTTCAACTTAATGGAAATGGTTATCAGAGCTTACGACCCTTGTTTATCCTGTGCTACTCACACTATGGATAGTCAAATGAGATTAGCTACTGTAGAAGTATACGACAACGAAGGAAACTTAATAAACAAAATCTAACTTTGGAGTGTTAATATGATAGTATTCGAAGAAGATAGCTGTATTAAATGTGGAGCATGTGAGGGAGTTTGTCCTTCTGCAGCTATTGAAGTAGGCGATCACATCGTTTACTGTGATACTTGTAATGAAGAACCTAAATGTGCATCTGTTTGTAAAAATGGTGCATTACAAGTTGATGACATAGCTATTGATGATGAAGGTAACACTCAAGTAAGATTAGTCTTTAACAAATCCAAATGTGATGAATGTGGAGACTGTGTAGATGCTTGTCCTAAAGACATTCTTAAAGCAACTGATGATGAAAAATTACCTATTAAAGGATTCTGTGTGATGTGTCAACAATGTGTAAATATTTGTCCTGTTGATGCTATAGGAGTTCCTGGTGTTAAAGTCCCTGCTTTTAGAGCTGTCGAACCAGAAGGAAAAGTTTACTTAGACTCCTGTAAAGGTTGTGGAGTTTGTGTAGATGAATGTCCTGCTAATGCTATTTCTTTACCTGCTTTTGGTGAAGAAGTTGTAGTTGATGAAGATAAATGTATTAGTTGTGGAGTTTGTGCTCAAACTTGCCCATGGGATGCAATATTTATTTCTGGTGATGCAAATCCATCTAAACGTTCTAAAGAAATTAAAGAGTTTACTTTAGATGAAGATGCATGTATTGGATGTAACTCTTGTATTGACATTTGTCCTGGAGACTTCATTAAAGCTAAATCTGACTTAACTGTTGATCTTCCTGCTGTTTGTGCAGCTTGTGGTCTTTGTGAAAATGTTTGTCCTGTAGACGCTATTAATTTAGATGTTGAAAGGGGAGATGCTAAGGCTACTACTACTGAAGGCATTGTTTATAATGAAGAAACTTGTCTTTTTGATGGTGGTTGTGCATTAAAATGTCCAACTGAAGCTATTCGTGTAGTTACTGCTAGAGGTATGGAGATACCTTCTAGAACTAAAGATGCTGGTGAACAATCTTTCACTATGTGTGTAAGATGTGGAGCTTGTGCTGCAGTTTGTGACAATGAAGCATTAAAATTAGACTCTGTTGATAAAGAAATCAATGGCGAAATTGTTGAAAGAAATAGAATTATTTTCAATCCATCTAAATGTGACACTTGTGGTGACTGTATAGATGCTTGTCCTTATGACATGTTACATGAATCATATAAAGTAAACTTACCTATTGCTGGTTTCTGTACTTTATGTGAACAATGTATTGAAAAATGTACTCCTGGTTCTCTTTCTTTACAATAGATTGAGTTTAAGGAAATCTATTTAATTATAGATAAACACAAGGCATTTAACCTTAGGTTAAATGCCTTTTTTTAATATTTTAGTTTTTTTTTAAAATTAATATCTTATTTTTTATATTTTAAATAATTTGTATGTTATTTATTTTTTTATCTTTATGATTTTTTAAAACAATATTTTTATATTACTTCCTCTAAATATTTTTTTAGATAATTCATTCTGTCTAATTCGGAGGATTTTTAAAAATGTATGATTTAGTTTTAAAGAATTCTAAATTAATTAATGAGAATAATGAAGTTTGTATTGGGGTTAATGATGGAGAAATAACTAAAATTTCAAAACAATCTCTTAATGGAGAGGAGGAAATTAACTTAAATGGACAATTAGTATTGCCTGGTCTTATAGATCCACATGTTCATTTTAGAGATCCTGGGCTTACTTATAAAGAAGATTTTAAGACAGGGTCTATGGCTGCTGCAAATGGGGGTTTTACTTTTGTTATGGATATGCCAAATAATTTACCTATAACTAACACATATAAATCATTTAAAAATAAACTTAAAATAGCTAATGAAAAGTCAGTTATTAATTTTGGTCTTCATGCAGGAATTAATTCTTTTGATGAGATGGAAAAAATACAATCTTTAAATCCTATGTCTTTTAAATGCTTTATGGATTTGTATGATAATGAAGAATTAGAAAATATATTTGAAGATGTTTCTAATTTAGATAATAATCCAATATTATCTCTTCATTGTGAAAATAAAGAAATTATTGAAAGGGAATCTAAAAAATTAAAAGATTTAAATCATAAAAATCCTGCTATTGATTATAGTTATGCTAGATCTGCAGAATCTGAAATTTATTCTGTAAATCAAGCTATTTCTCTTAGTAAAAAATATGGGAATAATTTACATATATGTCATTTAAGTACTAAAGAATCTTTAAATCTAGCTATTTCAAATAATATTAGTTATGAATTCACTCCTCATCATTTATTATTTGATAATTCTTTTTTTAATAAATTTGGCACTATTATTAAGACTAATCCTCCTTTAAGAGAGCCTAATCTTAAAATTTCTCTATCTGATGTTTCTAATGATTCTATTATAGGTACTGATCATGCGCCACATAGTTTAGATGAAAAAAATAGGGGTGCTTGGGATTCTGCAGCAGGTATCCCTTCAATTGAAACAGTTTTATCTCTTTTACTCACTGAAGTTAATAAAAATCATTTGGATTTAAAGTTAATTCCAAAAATTTTCTCTGAAAATGTAGCTAAAAGATTTAATCTTAAATCAAAAGGTTATATTAAAGAGGGTTATGATGCAGATTTTACTGTTGTTGATTTAAATAAATCAGGTATCTTTGATTTAGATACATTTTATACTAAGGCAGATTTCTCTCCTTTTGAAGGTTTTAGTTATACTGGAATAGCTACTATGACAATTTGTGAAGGTAATGTGGTTATGGAGAATAACGAAGTATTTGTTAATGGTAGATATGGATGAAGTACAAATTATTTTAACATTTTAACTTAATATTTAATTAAATTAATTTTTCTTTATTTTTTTTTAAATATTTTTAATATAACTTTCATTTTATTGATTCTATTTTTAATTATTTCATTTAATTCTTTTTGATTATTTTTTAATAAATTTTACTTATATAATAAAAGGAATATAATATAATTATGGATTTACATAAGTTTGTAAGGGAAATTATTGAAAAAGATAAAAACACTTTTTATAATGATTTAAATAATGCTCAAAAAGGGAGTATAAATAAAGATAGTAAGGACATTAATTCTTTTAAGGAAACTACTAATTTAAAACCATTAATTGCAGATTTCACAGAATATTCTCCTCTTCATAATGGACATTTTCATTGTATGAACGTAGCTAAATCTCAAATTAGGAATGGTTTATTTGTAGCTATTGTTCCTGGTTTATTTGAAAGGAATGGTCGTGGATTGCCTTATATTATGCATCGTAAGGCTCGTGCAGAAATAGCTATTGCTGTTGGAGCGGATATTGTTGTTGAAGGTCCACCTATGGGGATAATGGGGTCTGGACAATATTCATTATGCTTATCTAAGATGTTTAAATCTTTAAATACTAATTATATTCCGAGAGGTTATAAGCCATTTGAAGGTTATGATGAAATTTTAAATAGGATTTCATTAGGTCATGGTGTAGCTCCAAAGCCTTATAAAATTGTAGATATGGATACAAATGAAATTTTACTTAAAGGAAAATTGGAAGAAGATAATTATGTTATTGTTTCATTTTCCAAATCATTAAAAAAAATAGGTTTTGATTTTAAAAATAAATTTATCTTTGTTCCACGTATTGAAGGTGTAAGTGGAACTTTAATTAGGAAAGCTACTACTGAAAATAATTTAGAATTAGTTAAAGATATGCTTCCTATTGAAACAATTAATGTGTTAGAGAGGGAAATTTCTAATAATCATGCACCTTTACATGATTATAGAAATGAAGATATTATTTTAGATGCAGCTAATAACTTATCCTTTACTGAGTTAACTAATCTTAATTTTTTCAATGAAAAGTTAGCTAATAAATTAATTAAAACAAGAGATAATAAAGAGTTCAAATCATTATCTGAAATTGAATCTTCTTTATTGTGGGGTTTTAGTTCTCATTTTAAAAATAGGGTTCTAACTATTCTAGAAACACAAATTAAAAAAGAAGATATTTCTAAATATATTGATACTTATCCATTTAATATAAGAATTTTAGATTATAAAAATGATTCAGTTTTAGAGGAATTTAAAAATAAGGTATTTTCGAATAATCAAAATCAGGTTAATAATATTTTATTTTATTAATATTTTATATTGTTTTTAGCCATTTTTTTATTTTTATTTGTTTATTTTATGTTTATTTTTTATTTGTTTATTTTTTAATAATTTTTTTATTTTATATTTAATT
>JAZLLL010000002.1:0-4679 GCA_045598125.1 Methanobrevibacter sp.
AATAAAATAGAAAAAACTTATAAAAAACTGATAAAAAAAATAGAAAATAAGTATGATAGTTAGATTTCCTTAATTCTATTTATTTAACTCATTTTTATTTTTAATATATTCATCTCTTTTTTGTTTTGCTTCTTCTTCTGAGGAGAATAAACCTAATTGTTTACCCTCAACTTCAGCAGCCCACATAAATAATCCTTCTTCATAGAAAATTCCCTTATATTTAGAAGCTTTTCTTTTAAGTTTAATCTCTTTTTTAGGTGATTTTGAAACTCTTCTACCCTCTTCAACCTTAACTGTTTTATTTTTATCTTTTTTATACTTAGATCCATAGTTTAATTTAGAAGATTTTTTATTTTTATTAGACTTTAAATTATTAAATCTAGATGTAGATGTTTTTTTATTTTTATCTTTATTTAGTCTCTTACTATCACCAGATTCATTAGAAGTATTTTTATTTTTATCTTTAATTACTAAACCATGCTTTTTATAATATTTATCTCTCATTTTAAGAGCATCTTTTTCTGAAGGATAATATCCTAAAATTACCCCTTTAACACTAACAGTCCACATCTTATTAATCTTACTAAAAGAAATTCCATCATAATCAGAATATTTACCATTAGAATTTAATTTAGGTACAGGAATAGAATTTAAAAACACTTCTCTAGCTTCAAAAGCTTCTTTTGAAGTATTAAAAAGACCAAGTTCCTTACCCCCATAATCTGCCCTCCACATAAACAAATTATCATCATAACTAATTCCTAAACATTCAGAGTAAGGCTTATCCGGTTTTCTAATTTTTATATTCTTATAATCTTTATAAACTAAATTAGAATCCTTTTCCTTTTTAGAATCCAAACCTTTAAGTTCTATAAGAAGATTTCTAATTTTATTATTCTTATTAGTACTTGCTAAAAGTTGTTTAAAATCAGGACTTTCCAAACTATTTTTAAGACGAATCAAAATATCAATATCTTTAGGTCTTTTACCTATTTTATAAACTGGACGACTAAAAGATTTAATCTCCCCATATTCTGAATAAAACCAAACTGCAATATTAAATACTTCTTTGTGAAGATTACGTGCAATATCTAACTCATTAGCAGATTTAACAATACGAGAATCTGATTTAAAAGTATGAGTATTAGAAGTATTTACTTTAGACGGTTTTTTATAGGTACGAGTATATGAATGTTTAATTAATTGATTAGATATATCTTTATGATAAACATCATTACGAACCATCCTTATTTGATTAAACTTATTTTTAATATCTTTAGGAAGAATATGAGCATTATCTAATTTTTGAATCCTCTTAAATTGATTTTCTATATAAGAAAAGTTTTCTATTTCAAATATAAGTTTTGTAATTCTCTCACAAATCCTACCACACAACATGATAGATTCAATTCCATCCCCATCTACGAGATTTTTTTCCATACGATAACAATCAAAATAAATAAGTGGAAAATTTTCTTTTAAAAATAAAAAACTTTCACCAATCACGATAATACCCCAATATTTTTAAAGAATAGTTATTAAAAATAACTAATAATTATAGCTAAAAAATAATAAATAGCTAATAAATAAAATAATAAAATTAAACTAAACTAATAAAATTAGTAAAAAAATAATAAAATTAGAATAATTTAATTAAATAACTAATTAGATAAATAGAAGAATTAATATTACTCATCTAAATTAAAGACCGAATCCGCTCCTTTATCTTCAACATCATAATATTTATCTTCATCAAAATCTTCTGAACTTATAGTAATCGTCTTAGGTTTACCTTTAGATTTATTAATTTTTGCTCGAGCTTTAGGTTTTAAAGATTTAGACTTATTTAATTCATAATCATAACCATTAACTCCAGGTTCAAGTGGAGCTTTCGATTTAGGTTTGCTTTTAGATTTTGTTTTATTCTGTTTTTCATAATCATCTAAAAGAGATTCATAACCTTCATCTCCAAATACTCCATCATCAAAGAAATCCTCAGTAAATTCTTCAAATTGATCTTCTAAAGTTATATCTTCAGATTTAGAATTAGAACTATCAGAACTAGAACCAGAACCGCCAGAACCAGAACCACCAGAACCAGAATTTGATTTATTACTTTTTGGCTCTAATCTTGGAGGAGTTGTAGATTCTAAAAAATCATCCTCAACTTCATCATTAATACTTTTATAATAATCAGATTGAAGTTTTGAAATATTAATTTTTTCTTCATTATCATCTATATTCATATTCTCAGAAAATTCTTTTTTAGAAATTTTATTGTTTCCCCTATTAGAATATAACTCATCAAATTCAAAATCAGCGGCTTTTTTAAATCTTGATTTTTTATTTTTAGGATATAAATTAGGTTTAGAACTTGAATTAGAACTTAAACTAGATTTAAAACTAGAACTAGAATTAGATTCAAGATTAAAATCAGATTTAGAACTAGAGGTTTTATCTTTAGAACTAGAATTTCTAGTTTTAAAACTAGAGTTTCTATCTTTAGAACTAGAGTTTCTATCTTTAAAACTATCCCATCTAGATTTAGAATTTAAACTAGAATTTTTTTCTTCTGAAATGAATGAATTAACCTCTAAATCATTAGAATCTTCTTGATAACTATTTTCTAAATTACCTTCTTTATTATATTTTCTAGATAAAAGTTTAGAATTCTTAAATCCTTTAAATAAAGAAAATTTAGATTTTTTCTCTTCACCATCATCAATACCAATATCCTTACTATCCTTAGAAGAACCTCTAGAAAACTCTTTAGAAGAATCTCTAGAAGAAAATTCATCAATACCATTTTCATCTATATTAATATAATCTCCCTCAAAAGAAGTGTTTTTAGAAGAATCATCCACAGAATATTCATCTTTAAGAGAATCTTTATTTTCTTTATCTTTATTAAATCTATTAATTTTGCCAAAAACAGATTTATCTCTTATATCTTCTTCATTTCCAAAATCATCTAAAGTTTTCTCATTAGGAGAATCAAAGGCACTTGAAGATAAATCCACATTAAAAAGAACATTTTTCCCATTTCTCTTATCTTTTTTATTTTTATATGGATTTATAAAAGATCCATCCTCTGAAAACTCAGCATTATCTTTAAAAGATGGTTTTTTAGAAGATCCTGGAATATGTAAATCTAAATTTAAATCTAAATCAAAATAATCATTATTTATTAGATTTAAGGTTAAAACTAAAGGTACAATAACAAATATAACTGCAACAATAGAATCAATAAATAAAGTTTTACTATCTCCAGTTAAAATTAAATCATATATTCCAAATACAAGTAAAATAATTAAAACTATTGGAATAATAAATTTAATAGAAATTATCCAAAACTTATCTACTTTAATAAAAGAGTCATTATTTAAAGTATTCATTAATCTATCAGCACCATAAACCCATCCTATAATAACTACTTCAAGAAGAATAGCTAATAATATAGCAAATTTCATTAAAAAGTTAGAAATTACTTTAATAAGATATTCTCCCATACCTGTGGTAAATAAAAGAGATATAATAATTCCCACTAAACAAATATATCTAAGAGATTTTTCTCGTGATAGGGAAAATTTTTCTACAAGAGAAGATACAAATGGCTCAATAATAGCTATAGCTGTTGTTAATCCTGCTATAAATAAAACTAAATAAAATATGAATCCTAATATATTACCCCAAAATCCTATTGTATTAAATACATTTGGAATTAAGATAAATAATAAATTAAAACAATCTGTAAAAGATATATTAATTGTAGAATTAATTTTTATCATAGCTCCTAAAAGCCCAAAAATGATTAAAGTAAAAATTACTTGAAATCCAAAGCTTACTAAACTAATAATCCATGCATTATCCACTAATCTAAGTTTAGATTCTCCTTCATTATCTAAATAACTTGCAAATGAACTAGATATTGCTTGACCAATTAAAAGAGCAGATATTACTTGAGTAAATCCTGCTAACCAAATATGATAATCAAGAATAAAAGACCAATCAGGACGTAAAATTAAAAGCATAGTTAATTTTGAACCATTTAAAGAAAATACTAAAACAAAGAGCAATATAAATAAAGCAAGAATAGTTGGAGTTAAAACCATATAAAATTTACTTATTTTATCAATTCCTCTTTTAGATATGAAATAAATAATCCCCCATACTAAAATAACAGCCATCCCAATAGGAACAACAAGATAAGTTAAAGCATATAAATTAGAGCTTGAATGTAATAATGTCTGACTAAAGAAAACATTAGGATTAACCCCCCATCCTTTAAATAAGCTTAACAGAAGGTAGATAAAGTCCCATCCCATTATGGTAATATATATTGATAGAAGTAAAAACATTAGAAATATTAAAAACCAAGCTAAATATTCATAATCATTTTTAATATTAAATAAAAGTTTAGCTAAACTAGATTTAAATTTAAGTCCTGCTCCAAACTCTAAACTTAAAAAAGGAACTCCAATTAATACCATAGCTATAACATAAGGAATAAAAAAAGTTCCTCCTCCATTTTCATACATAAGATAAGAAAACTGAGTTAAACTTGTTAAACCTAAAACAGCACCAATCATAGCTAATACAAAAATATTAGATTTATTCCATAAACTTTTATTTGATTGATTATCCATATTTATACCACTTTATTGAATTATAATTTAATA
>JAZLLL010000003.1:0-13049 GCA_045598125.1 Methanobrevibacter sp.
GTAGCAGAATAAGTTTTACCTTTAATAGTAATAGTTACCTTTTTATTAGCTAAAACCTTACCATCAACATCTTTTAAAGTAACAGCCAACTCCTTACTATCACCATAATACTTAGTAAAACCACTTGCTACAATAGAAGAATTAATCGGAGTATTATCAGAAATAGTAGCTTCTTCAACATCTACCGCATCATTATCTTTTTTAGAATCTGCAACAATATAATTGGATTTTACAGAAACATTATTAGAATCACCGCCTTTTACACCTTTAGAACTATTATCTTTAGAGACAACTTCAATAATATTAGAAATTATATTTGCATTATTAACTTTAGATAAAATAACTCCACCAATACCAACACCAATCACATCACCAGAAACAAGATCAGATTTAACACCATTAACTGAAATAACATTATTTTTAATATTTACAGTATTAGCACTCCCAACAGCAATTGCATAAGCTCCACCATTAGATTTAAGATTAATCTCATTATTATTAATATCTAAATTATCCCCAAATAATTCAATACCATAAACCATATTGTTCCCAAAAATCTGAATATCATTATTAGAAACAATTACATTAGATGCATCTACTAATCCAGCACCCCAAGCAGTAGAAGCTGCAATAGCATAAGCATCGGCACTACCTGTAGCACTAATATTAATTATATTACCTTTAACAATAGAATCGCAAGCAATAGAAGTATAAATAGCTTCAGCTAAACCAGTTACATCCATAACAATATTATTAGAAATAATACTAATGTTACACGGATTATAAGATGCAGAAGAATAAGTTACAGGATCACAATCAGAAATATCAATTGCATAATTATAAGGAGCATCACCTAAGATAGAAATCTCATTAAATTCAATGTGAATATTTTCTACTCCTCCAGCAGTACAAATACCCATAAAAGTATCCCAAGCACCAGCATTTAAACCTTCAATATTGATTTTATTATTAGAAATAGCAATATTCTCAGAACCAGCTCTTACAAAAATAGCATTTTTATTAATATTATCAATTATTAAATTAGAAATTTGAATATTTTCACCAGCAACATAAAGTGTACCATTTTTAATAGCACCAATTCCATTACCATCAAAAACAATAGATTTATCAATAGTTAAATCTTCATTTAATAATTCCATATTGAAGATTATGCAATCTCCATCATTAACTTTATCATTTAATTTTCCATCTTCAAAATAAAGATTATAGTTATCTTCATTAACAACAAATGTATTTTTTTCAGTCCCAACAGAACTAGAAGAACCAGCATAAATAGCTGCTAAACCTGCACCAACATAATCATAAGTAGATACTACACTATAATCTCCACCTTTTACATCTAAAATATTATTAGAAATTTCAAGAGTATCAACTCTTGCAACACCTATACAATAAGCACCAGCAGTTGAATATGCATTAATTTCATTATTAACAAATTTTAAATTATTAGCTGCATATGCTTCAATACCATAAACCATATTGTTCCCAGAAACTGTCATAGTATTATTTTCAATAAATATGTATTCAGAAGGTTCAGTAGCAATCCAAGAATCACCAGAAATAGCTATGCCATAAGCATCTGAATATGAAGAATCTGTTAGAATATTAAATAAATTATTTTTTACAATAAATGGATTATCTTCACTACCAGTAACTCCAGCTAAATATAAAGCATAAGGACAGGTATTTTTACTATAAACATTTACAATATTATCAGAAATTACATATGAAAAATGATTTCCACCAGCCATATAATCTTCACTACAATCTACTAAATCAATAGCATAAATATACATACTAGATTGACTACTTTCCATAACAATATTATTACCAGAAATTAAAATATTTTCTCCACCCGCCCATATTATAATAGATTCAAGAGAATAAATATTCTCTGGATAAAAGTCTTCATCATAATTTACAATTATATTATTATTTAATATTTGAGTATTAACAGGTGAAGTAAGAGAAATTGCATTTCTAATATTATTAATCTCAAAGTTTAAATTTGATATTGTGAATCCTTCAATACTATCTGCTTTAATTACACAATTAGTTAATTTATTACCTTCAAGCCCTGAAATTACAATATTATTTTTATTAACATTAAAAGTAAAATCACTAAACTCTCCTTCAAAATTTAATGTATCCCCTTCAGATACTTCTTCAGTTAAACCATCATCTGTAAAGTAATTATTTTTATTACTATCATTTACAGTTATTACAGATGATTCACCTAAAGAAGAAACATCTTTATCATCACTTACACTCTTTAGTGATGATTCACCTAAAGAAGAAACATCTTTATCATCAATAGCATCTACAACCATTACATCCGTATCAACATCAGAAACACTAATATCTTCAGATGCACTTACAGATCCAATAGCTAAAATAGAAACTAATAAAATAGCTAAAATAAAAGATATATTCTTAAAATTCATAAATACACACCATTTATCAATTAATTATTCAATATAAGTAAAAATTAATTAAATTAATTAAATTAACTTTAAATTTTATAAAATATGATTGAATAATTAATTATATAAAAACTATACTTAAAAAGTTTTTCGGTGAACTTGATAAAAATCTATTATAATTTAAAAAAATAAAAATTAAAAGTAAAAAAATTGAAAAAAATAATAAAAAATAAAAATAAAAAATAAAAATAAAATATTAAAAATAAATTATTTAAAATGCTAAATAATAAATTTAATTATTTCTCATCTCTTAAGAATCCATAACAGAAAAGAATAACTAAAGCTAGTATGATTAAAGGAATAACATATGCAGATTTACCAGAATCTGAAGAATTTAACTCATAAGCTGATACTGATGAAGATTTAACCGTTTTTCCTTCAAGATTTCCAAAATCACTGAGCCCATTTGAATCATCTAATGAAGAACTATCATAATTAGAACTTCCATTAACATTAGTAGATTTAGAACCATTTTTAATAATATCAGTAGGATTTTGAGAATTAGAATTATAACTATTCATAAATCTATTAACCCCATAATAAAGAGAATTTTTATTAAAATTATTAAATTTAGAATCAAAATCTCCTTTAATATTATCACGATTATTAGATACCATAGTATTATCTTCAAAATCATTATTATTAGAACCAGATTCTAACCATACAGGAATATTCCAAAGATCAACTGCATCTGCATGATATGGGTTTTGAATATGTTCTGTAAAACCATCTGCAAGTGAAAATGGACTAATTCTCTCTTGAATAAAATTTAATAACTCAATTTTAAAATCTTTGTCTAATGAATTAAACCATTCTGCAAGATTATTAGTTGACACATCCTTAAAATTATAATTTTTATAATCTCTACCATTATAAAGATTAGTAAAGAAATTAACCATATCTCTATGACCTTTATCATCTAGTGAACTTCCCCAATTAATAAAACTACCATAAGTACCAAAACTTACTGAATCTACATGTTCTCTATTAAGAGGATTAGTTTTAGTTTGATTATGAATATGAGTTCCATTAGAAATCAAAGTATTATTTTTAATAGTATTATAACTTGAATCATAAAAACCCATTGATTCAGCATATTCTCCACCACCATAAACATAATTAGATTTAATTATATTATGATTAGAAGAGTAAAGCTCAATACCATAATTACTTTGACCAAAACCATTGATTTTATTAAGATTTAAAGTAGAATTTTGAGATTGTTCTAAAGTAATACCATATGTATAATTAGAAGAATATAAGTTTAATGTATTATTATCCAATAATGTATTAATCGCCTGATTTCCAACAATAATTCCAGAAGTAAAATATGTTCCATTTAATAAAATATTATTATTAATAAATTTATTATTATGAGACCCTGGTAAAATTTCATCTATAATTGCACCTACAACCCCCATACCATAAATAAAAGGATCTTTACCTTTAACAACAATATCATTTCCTTTAATCGTATTATTATCACTACCATAATACAAATCAATAGCAATTAAGGTATTACTTGATTCATTAAATTCATTTGGTCTTTTTTTAATATCAGAACTTACAATAACTAAATTATTCAAAACATTATTTGAAGATGAATAAATAAGTACTATTCCATAAGTTTTAGACATTTCACCAACAATATGTTCATTATCAATATAAGTAGAACCTTCATATGCATGAATTTTACTTGTACCAATAGTAGTTATATTATTATTGGAAATTAAAGAATTATAAAATTCATATCCAATAATAGAATAAGTTAATCTATCTCCTTGAGTTTTAATATTATTATATGTAAATACATCATTAGAAGAATCAGAAACATAAATTCCATAAGAAGTATTTTCATCTCTAACTGAAATATTACATTTAGTAATTGTAACATTATTAGCAAGTTCTATCTTAAATGCCCAAAAATTAGGAAGATAATAAAAATTATCAACACTTATAGATTCAATCCAAACATTATTTGCATTAATGGAAAAACTGACATTATAAAACTTAGCATTTTTTCCAATAATTTTAATTTCTTTATCAATAATTAAATCACCTTTAAATGAAAATTCATTAGAAAATATTAATATATCTCCATCTTTAATTTTAGAGGATAAATTACCACCAATAATAAATTCATTAAAATTATTTTCATTAATATAATATGTATTAGATTGCTTATCTTCTGAAGAATTAGTAGTGTTAGTTTCAGTATTATTATCAGTATCATTAACATTGTATCCTTCAGGAAGAATTACATCTCCATACAAAATATTATCTTCATAAATTAAAGTAGATTTTTCACACCTGGAGAGATCAATAGCTACTTTATTAGAAGTATAAATAGCATTATTACTTAAAAATACATTTGTTGGACGTTTACTTGAAGATTGATAATTAATATAAATTCCTAAACCTTTTCCACTTCCTAAATTAGGAAAAGAATTAGTATCACTTACTGAATTAATAATATTATCAAATATTTTTAGATTATCTAATTTAATTGCAGAATAAATCCCCGTACCACCTAAAAAATTAATATTATTCTTATAAATAGCACAATTAGAACCAAATACACGGATACCATAATTATCGCTAGTTATTTCAATATAATTTCCATAAGCAGTACTATTTTCACATAATGCAATAGCTGCACCTGCAACTTTAGAATTAATAATAGAGTTATTAGCTACTAATGAGTTATAAGAAGCATAAATTGCATAATCTCCCCCATCTAATTTATCAAGAGATGAACTTTCGTAAAATGCACCAGTAACATTATAAATTTTATTATTAATAATAGAGTTATTATTTCCACTTGTTGAAATTCCCCTATAAGTTCCAATAACAGTATTATCTAATGCCGTATTAAAATTCCCCATTAATTGAATACCATAAGCCCAAGAGGAAGGATTAGCAATAGAAGATCTAACTGTATTATTAAAAATCATATTATGATGAGAAACTCCACCAGAATATTCAGATAAATAAATACCATTAGAATCCTCAACAGTTACATCATTATTAATTATATAATTATAATCAGACCCTCCTAAAAGAATACCTGGATGTTGCCAAGCACCACCTTGACCAATAGATGTTTTTACAATATTATATAAAACACTAGAATTAGTAGTATTTCTTGATAAAAAAATAGGATATGCAGATCTCCCTGTTGAAAAAATATTATTATTTGAAATAATTATATTAGAACTATTCATAGATAAAATAGCTGTTTTTTCATCTATATGATTTTCAATATTTAAATTAGAAATATAGGAACTATCAACATTAGAATTTAAAAATGCAATTTGACAATCATAAAGATAAGCATTATTTAAAGAACTTGTAATAGTTAAAGATTTAGTGAATATGAATGATTTATTTCTAAATTCACCAGACAAATCAAGAGTATCTCCAGATTTAACATTAGGATTAATTAAATTAGAACTATTATAATAAGTATAATTAGATCCATCAATAAATCCAGCATCCTTAAAATAATCATAATAGTTATCTTCTGTAATGGAGTGAATAGACTTATAATCAACACCATCATCATTATACTCCCCATTATACTCATTCAAAATTAAAGAGTTATTTGTATTATTTATAGAGCTTTCGTCAGTACTCACAATAGATGAAGCACTAACAACAGATAATACAGAAAGTACTAATAATGATAAAGTTAATAAAGTAAAAACTAAACTAAATTTTTTTAAATTCATTAAAATACACTCCAAACTCAACTATTTTAAAACAATCATTAATAAAATAAATATGATAAATTATAAATTATAATTGAGTAATGTATAATATATTCTTTAATTAATATAAGTTTAACTGAATAAACTTAAAGGATGTTTTTAATAATTATTATTTTTAATAATTATTAAGATATACTGGTTTTTATACTTTCAATAATAAAAAGAGAATATCTTAAATACAGAAATTTTAAAAATTAATAATCCACAATATAGAAACCATAGATTAAAAAAATAGAAATATAACGCTGTTATATTGATGTTTAATAAAAAATAGCAGGGCCTAGATTTGAACTAGGGATCTCGGGGTTATGAGCCCCGCGGGATTACCAGACTACCCCACCCTGCTAAATAATCACTTTAACATTATAATATTAGTTAACATAGTATATAAATCTTTTGGATAAAAAAATAAAAGACTAAATTAATTCAATTAAGAATAATTTAATCTCTTTCAAGAGCCTTTAATCTTTTATCTAAATCTTCAATTTTAGAATCAGTTATATTACCATATTCTCTGAATCTTTTCTCAAGATCATCAATATTATTACAAGCTTTTTCATACTTATCTTCAAGTGATTTTAAATCATTAGTAGTTGCTAAAGACCAATTTTCAATTAATTCTTCACTTTTTTCATCTAAAAATGCATCAAGTCTTTTTGAGAATACATCAGTATTTAATGCAGCTGCCATATCTATATCTTTAAAACTGATTTTAATTTTATCAACAGTAGATACTTTTTCTTCAGATTTATCTAAATCTGGTTCAATCTTTATCTTAGATGACTTTGTAGAAGGATATAATTCTTCCTCCTCTATTGAATGAGAAGAAGCAAATAAATTTTTTATACCTTCACTTGAAGGATTAAACCCTTTATAATTTTGTAAATAATAATAAACTAAGCATAAAACAGCCAATATAAGAATAATTATAGCAATACCTTCAACAATATCCATAATACTCACCTATAGCCCATTTATTTTTTATTAAGTTTTTTTTCTTTATCTTCTATTTCTTTAATCATTTTTTCTAATTTTTTTAACTCAGTCTGAGCTTCTAAACGAGCTAAACGTTCATTGATTTCACTATGTAAATAACCCACATTATTTCTAACTTCAGAAGTAGAATCTCTGATTTTAGTAAGATACTCTTGTTGTTCAGAAGGTAATTTTATAGGATTTTCCATTAAACGTTTATTTTCTAAATCTTTTTCAACCATTGCAATTTTTTTAAGTTCAATTTCTTTTTCCATTAATTTTAAAGTATTATTAGATTGACTTACCTTTTTCCATTGAGTAACAACAATAATAATAAGAACACAAAATATCACTACAAGAATAAGAATAAATATTTGGGTTGGAATTAATTCGGCAGCCATAGAATCCCTCCTAATTATAAATTTGATATATAAAAAATTATAAATCAATAGTAATTAATATTATATATTTAAATACTATATAAAAATTACCATAAATTTATAATATATTGATAATTAAAATAATAACATACAAGGATAAAATAATAATATAGAATAAAATCTTAAAAATAATATTATATAAAACTCTTAAAAAAATACAATACCATGTTAAAATGTGATAAAATGATTGATGAAATTAAATCTTATGAAGAAGCAGGAAAAATAGTATCAAAAGTCAGAAGTGATGCTTCTAATTTAATTAAAAACGGACTAGCCATTATAGATTTAGTAGAATTTGTAGAAAGCGAAATATTAAAAACAGGGGCAGGAATAGCATTTCCATGTAATGTATCTGTAAATGAAATAACCGCACATTACACATCTCCCGCAGGAGATAAAAATAAATTAGTTACTGGAGACCTAGTAAAATTAGATTTAGGTGCTGAAATAAATGGATATATTGCAGATTCTGCAGTCACAATAATGGTTCCTGGAGATAATATAGAAGAGTTATTTGATGAAGATACACTTGAACTTAATCAAAAAATTATTGATGCTTCACAAGCAGGTCTTGATGCTGCTATTAGTAAAGTAAAAGCTGGAGTAACTGTTGGAGAAATTGGAGCAGTTATCAATGAAGCAATATCTGAATATAACTTAAATCCAGTTAAAAATCTTACAGGACATAGTTTAGAACAATATAATTTACATGCCGGAATATCAATTCCAAATTATAATAATAATGATCCTACTGTTCTTGAAGAAGGGCAAGCATTAGCTATCGAACCTTTTGCAACTAATGGAGAAGGTTGGGTAAATGATTGTCCTAATTCTACATACATTTATTCATTTATGAAAAAAAGACCATTTAGAATGAAACATACACAAAGAGTTTTAAACCATATTGAGAAAAATTATAAATATCTCCCATTTTCAGGTAGATGGTTAACTCAGGAATTTAATGAACATAGAGTAAATACATCTCTTAAGCAATTAAGTGATGCAATGGCCATTTATCCTTATTCTGCATTAAAAGAGAGAAGTGGTGCATGGGTATCTCAAAAAGAACATACCATAATTGTTGAAAGTGATGGTTGTCAAATCACCACTTTATAATTTTAAAATTTTTTTTAACTTTTTATTTTAAAACCTTAAATTTTAAGGATTAAACAATATCTTCTTTTTATTTGATAATTTTCTAAACATTAATTTAATAATTTTATTAAATTATTTATCTTATTTTAAAAAATTTCTTATTTAAAAAAAACCTTAGTATTATAAAACTAAAAGTTAAAATAAAAAACTTTAAAAAAAATATCAAAATAAGAAAAAATAGCTTTTAAAAATAGAACTAAAAAATTATTTAATAATTGTTTAAATGATTTATAAAAATAGATAATCAAAAATGTAAAAAAGAAAAAATAGCTAAAATAGCTACTTTTCTTTAAAGATATAAAGTGCTTACCAAGGGGTTGGAAGACCTAATTCAGCTCTTCTTGCACATTCATCTTTACCTTTGGATTTTTTACCATTAGATAATTTTTCAAGTAAACCTAATCCAGGTTTTACATCATCCATTGATTTAGTTTCAATAACTCCAGCTTCAACTGCAGCAGTGAAAATATCTGCACCAGCATCAGTTCTGGTGAATACAGTAGACCATCCATCAGGAGAACCTACAGACCCAGTAGATACATCAGCAAGTTCTACAACATAGTCTTGACAAATGTTACATCCTGCTTGTTCATATCCATGAGTTTCTTTTAATGCAAGTCCTTTAGTTCCTTCAGGAGTTTCAATCCAGAATTTTCCTTTACCAATATCCATTTTTTCAGTAATTTCTAATGAAGAGTTCATTTTACCATCAATGAAAGTTTGTAAAGAAGCTCTTGGGAAGTTTTCCATACAGAAAATACCAATTAATAAACTGATTTTATCAGCTAAGAATCTGGTAGCAAATGGATAGGATTGCATTTTTCTGATACCTTGTACTTGACAAGGAGTTCCTACAGTTCCTAATTTTTCAATTCCTTTTTGTCTTACAGCTTCTTTAAATGCAAGTAAGTTAGGAGAAAATGTATATTTAGTACCAGCTGCTGCAATAATCTCATCAGCAGTCATTGCAATAGTTGGTTCTGGTTTCCATGCATCTTCAGTATCTCCAGCTACTACAGCACCTTCAATAATGTTTTCTTCTAATGCATATGTTAATAAAGCTGTAACGATTCCACCATCTTGTGCGACTTTTTGGATTGCTTTATCAGTAGCTCTTGCAGATACTACTTCTTTATAAGTACCGAATGCCATTTTAATATCCTCCTATAATCCTAAGTCCTTTTTGATTTGCTCTTCTGGGAACCAAGCTCTTGGACAGTGAGTATAACAAGATCCACATTTAATACATCTATCTTTGTTACAAGAAGGTCTTCCTTCAACCATTTCAAGAGCTCTAGTAGGACAAGCCATTACACAAGTTCCACAACCAGTACATAATGCTTTGTTAACAATATTAGTTTGTAAATCACAACCACATGCTAAATTACAAGATGCTAAGTTTAACATTGGTTCTAAATAGTCCATATCTCCTTGAATTAATGCAACAACAGTTTTTGCAATAATTTCTGGAGATGCAGGACATCCTGGGAGAGCACAATCTACTTTAATTAAGTCAGCGATAGGTACAAATGATTCATGTTTAGGTTGAGCTAATTGTCCACCACGTGCATAGCGAGTGAAACAACCAGTCATTGCACAAGATCCAAATGCACATACTAATCCAGCTTTTTCTCTTACTTCTAAAAGTTCTTTTACACTGTGTTCATCTTGTAAACAGACAGAACCTTCGACTAATGCGAGATCCATTTCTGGCATTTCCCATAAGTCAACTAAGGTAGTTCCGTAAACAATGTCCACCATATCAGCGAGTAAGTCTGCAAGAATGTCATAGTTTTCAGTTAAAGACATTCCATCACCAGTACACCCACTCATGTGAATATATCCTATTTTTGGTTTATCAGCCACTTTTTCAGCCTCCTCTATTGAAGATTCATCATTTTTTGGCTCAGATGATTCTAATCCAACTTCTTTAGCTTTTTCCGCATCAGCTATTTTTTTAGCATCTTCAGCAGGTTTGGATTGAGCTTCAACTTCTTTTTTAGCTTGATTTTTAAGTTTTTTAGCTTCAGCCTTTTTATCATCTGCCTTTGGTTTAGCTCCAAGTCCTAAAAACTTCTTGAGTTTTTTAATAAATCCTTCAAACATTGCTAAACCCCTAATAAATTTCTTTTAAAATCATCTCAACAGCTTTAGGAACAGCATTTTCAACAGGCTTTGTTAAGCCCATAGCCACATCAGGCATTGGTATTTCACCTGGTTTACATCCTACAATAACAACTTCAATCCCCATATCTACAAGATCATGAAGTGGTTCTTCAACAGGCCATGTATGAGCATTTTCATATTTTCCTTTAGGCATATCATAAGGAGAAAATATTTTCATAGTACCAGGTTCTGCATCATATTCAACAACATCAACCACAATAACTTTTTTCCAATTCTCATCAGGAAGTGAAAAAATAAAATGAGTTGACCCAGTTCCAGCATCAATAAACTCAACATCTTTTGGTTGGGAGAAGTCAGAATTATCAAATACTTCATTTAATGATTTAATCATATCATCAGTAAAGATATCCTCATACTCCCCAGTAATGTCCTCTTTATTGATAGAACCATTTTCAAGATAATAATGAAATGCTTTAATAACAGCAGGGCCAAAACCATCATCTTTAAACAAGATATTTCCGCACCCTACAACTAATATTTCTGCTTGATAAGGCATGATATTCCTCTAAATTTAATAAAATTAAATTCTCACCATTTCATTTCTTACGACACTTTTATCTTCATCGTCAACTACCATTACGTGAGTTGCACAAGATAAACATGGGTCGTATGCTCTGATAACATGAGCTCCCCATTTGTAGTGGAAGCCTTCAGTTGCAGGTCCCATAGTTGGAATGTTCCAAGTAGTTGGTACTAAAGCACTATAAAATTCAGTTTTTCCATCTTTTACTTGTGCCATATGAATATCAGTTCCTCTTGGTGCTTCGATTACACCAATACCTAACTTACCAGTACCTCTTGGATCATAGTCTGCAAGGGTAGGAGCAGAAGTGTCTAACTCATCTAATATAGCGATTGCTCTAGATAAGTACATTTTCATTTCTTGAGCTCTAGCTACGTGTTGAGCAACTACACCTCTTTCTTTGTAGTTAAAGAATGCGTCAGCTCTTGCTCTTGGTCCAGTTTCAACAGCTAAACCATCATATAATGGTACTGAAGTACAACATCTTTTTCCTATTTCAGGATCATCATACCAAGCTTCAGGGACGATTTCAGTGAATCTATCAAGGTCAAAGAAGTCTCTTTTACCGTAAATACGGTCACTTGCAAATACAGGAGCATCAATTGCACCTAAACCTTTAGGGATTACTTCACGTTCATCACTTAATAAAGTTCCATCAACATCTTTTACTAAAGCACCTTCAGCAACTAAGTTAGTAATTAATTCAACATGATTATCTACTACAGGTACTAAAGCAGAAAGTCTTGCATACAATTTTTTTCTTGCAAGCTCAGATAAATTGTTTGCTACACCACCAATTCTAATATCTGATGGGTGAATACCTTCACCCGCACACATATCTACTACATATTGTGCATTTTTCCTAATAGTACTTACACTGTTTACTGCAGTTTTGAAAAGCTCATCAGGTACAAAATCTGTAGCTATTAAGAAATGATGAATAGCATGACTGTTTAAGTTAGATGCAGAAATAATTAATTCCCTCATTAATTCTGCAGCTCTAGGAATTTGAATTCCTAAAGAATCATCCATTGCTTCAACAGATGCTAATGTGTGAGGTACCGGACATACTCCACAAATTCTTTGACAAAGTACTGGTGCAGTTTCCGGTGCTTTACCAGTAACCATTTTCTCTAAGCCTCTGACAGGAGTGATACTGAAGTATCTTCCTTTGGTAACTATCCCTTCATCATCAATTTCCATGACAAGTTCTGCATGTCCTTCTTGACGAGATGTTGGAGATATAACTTTTTTATCGCTCAAATGTGTCACCTCTTATTTAATTAAAAGTTAGAAACTAACATATTATATTATATTCTTTGAATATTAATAAACTATGTATTAAAATTAAAACAAAATACTTATATAATATAAAAATAATCAGTATAATTAAAATAAAAATAAAATAAAAAAATTAATAAAATTTAAGAATAATCCATGCTTTAAAAATAAAATAAAGAAAATTTAAAAAAAATAATAATAAAATAAAAGAAAA
>JAZLLL010000004.1:0-2227 GCA_045598125.1 Methanobrevibacter sp.
ACTTTGTATTTTATAGTTAATAAAGTTTTTACCCTTATTTGGTTAGTTTTACAATGTTTAATGAATAATAAACTTTTATTTTAATCTATAATCGATTCTAGTATCTTATTTATTTTAATAGTCTTAGCTATTTTTTATAAAACTTTATATAAAATAAAAAATAAAAATTCTATAAATTAAGTATATTAGTATATTTAATATATGATTAGATAAAATTCTATAAATTAAGTATATTAGTATATATAACTAGATAAAATTCTATTTTAAATTATAAAAAATTATTAACAAGATGATATTATGTGTGGGATTGTCGGTTGTATATTAAAAAAAGGAGATGTGGCCCCAATTCTTTTAGATTCTATATCTAAACTTGAATATAGAGGTTATGATTCTGTTGGAATAGCCACTAACACTGAAGATGAAATTAATATTAAAAAAGATGCTGGTAAAATTGAAGATGTTGATAAAAAATTAAACTTAGCAAATTTACCTGGAAATTGTGGAATAGCTCATGTAAGATGGGCAACTCATGGAGATCCAAATAAAAATAATTCTCATCCTCATTTAGATGAAAATGCTAGTGTAGCTGTAGTCCATAATGGTATTATTGAAAATTATTTATCTATTAAAGAAGATCTTGAAGCTGAAGGACATATATTTAAATCTGATACTGATACAGAAGTAATTCCACACTTACTTGAAAAATTTATGGATGAAGGATTAAATCTTGAAGAAGCTTTAAGAAAAACAATTAATATTCTTAATGGAGCTTATGCAATAGCTGCAATATCAACTAAAGAACCAAATAAGGTTGTAGCTACTCGTAAAGATAGTCCTCTTATTGTAGGTATTGGTGAAGATGAGTATTTTGTTGCATCTGATTCTCCAGCTATTTTAAAATATACAAATAATATTATATATCCAGAAGAAGGTGAAATTGTAATTTTAGAAGAATCTGGAGTTACAATAAAAGATGAAAATAATCAAGTAATCGAAAAAGAGATTGATGTTATTAAATGGTCACCAGAAATGGCTCAAAAAGAAGGATATCCTCATTTTATGATTAAAGAAATTAATGAACAGGATATAGCTATTCATAACACTTTAGCTGAAAGAGAAAATATTGAAAAAATTGTTAAAGAAATTAAAGATGATATTAATAGGGTTGTTTTTGTTGCATGTGGAACATCATATCATGCATCTTTAACTGGAAAATATTTAATTGAATCTTTAGCAAACATTCCAACTGAAGTTTTACTTGCATCTGAATTTAAATATAGTGCAAATGCATTAAATGATAAAACTTTAGTTGTATTTATTTCTCAATCTGGTGAAACTGCAGATACTTTAAGTGCATTAAATATTGCAAATGAAACTTCTAAAACTTTAGCTATTGTAAATGTTGCTGGAAGTTCTGCTACAAGAAAAGCACAATATGTTATTCATACTCAAGCAGGACCTGAAATAGGTGTTGCAGCTACTAAAACTTATGTAAGTCAATTAGTTGCTATTTATTTACTTGCTGCTTTGTTAGGTGAAGATGAAGAATTAATTGAAAAATTAAATAAAGTTCCAGCTTATATTAAAGAAGTTCTTGAAGATGCTGATAAAGTTAAGGATATTTCTAGAAAATATCGTTTTGCTAGAGATTTTTTCTATATTGGAAGAGGTTATTCTTATCCAATTGCCCTTGAAGGTGCTTTAAAATTAAAAGAAATTACATACATTCATGGTGAAGGTTATGCTGCGGGTGAACTTAAACATGGTCCTCTTGCATTAATTGATGAGGGAATTCCAGTTGTTGTTATTGTTCCACCTGGTGAAGATCATAAAAAAACTATGAGTAATCTTGAAGAAGTTCAAGCAAGAGGTGCAGATGTCTTTGGTATTGGTGCAAAAGATGATAAAGATTTAATTCTTAAATCTAAAGATACATTCTTAATTAATCCTGAGGTTGATGAGATTATAGCTCCTTTAGTTTATATTGTACCTTTACAATTATTAAGTTATTATGTAGCCGATTCTAAACCTGGTGTTGATCCAGATAAACCTAAGAATTTAGCTAAATGTGTTACTGTAGAATAATTATTTTATAATTATTATATTGTTTTTAGCTAGTAGTTATTCTTATAATGCTTTTTATAGCTATTATAATATTTTTTAGCTATTTTTATTTTTTTTAGTTTTTAATAATTTTTTTTAAATTTTACTAATAATTATTTTATCT
>JAZLLL010000005.1:0-4623 GCA_045598125.1 Methanobrevibacter sp.
AAAATAAATATATTTAAACTTTAAAAAAATATTATTAATAGACTCAAATCTTAAATAAAAATAATAAATCAATAGACCTAAATCCTAAATAAAAAGAATAAATAAAATAAAAAAAATATAAACCTTATTTAAGAATTAAGGTTTAAAATAGCTTCTGCAAGGTCACCTTTAGATTCTTCTAAAGCTTTTCTAGCAACATCTAAACTTACACCTGCTTGATTAGCTACCATTTCAACATCTTCATCAGGAATAACAATTTCAGTTTCAATTTCAACTTCTACTGCTTTACCAGTAACTTGATAATTTTCTTGACCCATAACATTCATAACATTTACTTCTGCATCAGAAATAATTAATTCTTTATCTTCTAAACGGATAATAACTTCTCTAACCCCTTTGAGTTCTTTCATATCCATTCCCATTTTTTTCATTTGTCTTTGCATTTGTTTCAATTGTTTTGGATTCATACCAGGTATCATAATAATCACTAAATTTAATTTTAATAAAATATCAATATCAAAAAATTTAATATACTATCTTTTTTATTGATTAAAATATATAAAGATTATTTAAAAATATAAAATTTAGAATAATAATAGATAAAATTTAATATCTCAATCTAATTCATCATGAAGAATCTTATAATAAAATTCAATACCCCCATCTAATTCATCATGAAGAATCTTATAATAAAATTCAATATCTCAATCTAATTCATCATGAGGAATCTTATAATAAGGATCTTCTAAATAATTAACATCTACAATTTCATTAGCATTATCTAATAAATCATAACAATCTTTACTTAAATGACTTAAAAGTAATTTTTTACCATTATTTGAGTACTTTGCTGTAACTTCATTTAATGCCTCAATAGCAGAATGGTCTGAAACTCTTGAATTTTGAAAATCCATAACAACCCTTTCAGGATCATTATCATAATCAAAAATTTCTTTAAACTTAGTAGTAGAACCAAAAAATAAAGGCCCTTGAATCTCATAATACTTTACATCATGTTCCACATCATAACTTGTAATTGAATAGATATTTTTAGAGCTTTTCCAAGCAAAAGATAAAGCTGAAATAATAACTCCCAAAATAACAGCTAAAGCTAAATTATCAAAAATAACTGTAATAACTGTAACAATAATCATTACAATAATGTCAATTTTTGGAGCATTATTTAACATTCTAAATGATGCCCATTCAAATGTATTAATTGCAACCATAAACATAACACCAACAAGTGCAGCCATTGGAATTATTGAAACCAAATCAGATGCAAATAATATAATACAGAGTAATGAAATTGCAGAAACGATTCCTGAAAGCCTTAAACGGCCACCAGAGTTGATATTAACAATACTCTGACCAATCATTGCACATCCCCCCATTCCACCAAAAAAGCCAGAGATAGTATTTGCAAGCCCTTGAGCATAAACTTCCTTATTAGATTTACCTCTTGATTCAGTCATTTCATCAATTACATTTAAAGTAAGTAAACTCTCAATCAAACCAACTAAAGCCATAATTAAAGAATAAGGAAAAATTATTTTTAAAGTTTCAAAATTAAAAGGAACCATAGGAATATGAAACTTAGGTAATCCTCCAGAAATGACTGCCAAATCCCCAATAGTTTTTGTTTGAATAGAAAAAACTAAAGTAATAATTGTAACTACTATAATAGCAACAAGTGAAGGAGGAAGAGATTTTGTAAATTTAGGTAAAAAATAAATAATAGTTATAGTTATTCCAATAAGAATTAACATAGTAATCATAGGTATTATACTAAGTAATTCACCAGAAGGAGTATAAAACTGAGAAAATTGAGATATGAAAATAACAATTGCTAATCCATTTAAAAATCCATAAATAACAGGTTCTGGAACTAAACGAATAAATTTACCAAGTTTAAAAACACCAATAATAATTTGTATAATTCCCATTAATATAACAGCTGCAAAAAGATACTCAACACCATGTTGTACTACTAATGCAGTGACAACAATAGCAACAGAACCTGCAGCACCAGATATCATCCCTTTTCTTCCACCTAAAAGAGAAGTTATTAAACAAAGAAAAACTGTTGTATAAAGAGCCACTAAAGGATTTACACCTGCAACTACTGAAAAAGCAACAACTTCTGGAATTAAAGCCAAAACAGAAGTCCAACCGGATAAAACTTCTGTTTTAATAGTGTTTAAATCATATTCTTTAGGAATAAATTTAAAGTCCATAAATTATCCACCACTATTTATAAGAATTTAAATAAATAAATCATTTAAAATTAATATAAATAAATTCAAATTATTTAAATCCTTTACGAGTTTTAATAGCTTGACCTGTTTTAAAGTTCATAATTTCATTATATCCTAATAAAGATTTACCAAAGGCTAACAAATCATCATTTTCATTAACTATTAAAACTTCATCATTAGAACGAATATTCTCATCACAATCTATTACAAATTTAGAGAAAACACTTTTACCCTCACGAGCAAATGATTCTACACTATTATCAATTATAACTCTATTTGAAATCCCTTCAAATGATTTATGAAGCCTTTTAGCTCCTAATTTAGATAAAATTAAAAGACTATCTGATGCTCTCATATTTGCAATAATTTCATCACCTGCATAAACATGTCTAATTTTACCCGTTTTTCTACTTTTTTCTATTTTAATTTTACCTGTAAAAATATCTCCTTTTTCTTTATCATCACAAAATAAAGCATCCCCCGCACCTTTTCCAAATTGATAATCTGCAACAGCTTTCACTCTATTTAAATCATCTTTAATAAATTTAACATCTTTAGAGTAAGGATACTCTTTTAAAGATAAGTATTCATCAAGATTAAACTCATTAACAAGTTTTGGATGAATCAATACTTGATTATATTGATTAATAATATCAAAAAATACATCAGAAGCATGACAAATAGCAATTTCATCTTTATTTCTAGGAGATTCATTTTGACTTAAAGGATAAACTTCATCTAATTCAAGAGGAATAAGACCAAATGGAATATCTAATACCATAAAATCAGCATTACCATTATCAAATTCAGAAGGAATAAATTCAGCACTATTATCTCCAGAACATGCATAAAATTCTTTAAATTCTTTTGGCATATACTTAGTATATGGTTTTCTATAATGAGGTAAAACAACTAAATCCCTTTTTTTATCCATAGATTTAATTTTATTAATATGTCTTAAAACTTCAGGACGATTTAATGACTCAGTACCAGTATAAAAAAATGCAGATTTTTTACTACGAGGCTCATAAAGTTCTAAATCAACAGTATAATTAGATAATTGTCTAAGTGCATCTAATAACATAGGATGTGCTCTACAACGTTCTTCTACAAGTTCCATTAAACTTCCCTCAGAAATAGCCTGACGAATAAGTCTAAGTTCAGCAAAACTAACATAAAGATTATGACGTGCAATTAATTGAGTCCTTTCCTCTTTATCCATAGCTCTTAAATCATCTGGAGTATATTTAGAACAAACTTCACAAGAACATGGCATTTCAACTAAATTCTCTAATTTAATAGTCCCACGAGTAGTTAAAAACCTATCATCTTCTGCATAAAGAATATATGCTGCAGAATCAAATAAATCACAACCCATAGCCACTGCAAGAGCAAAAATCATAGGATGTCCTGCACCCATTAAATGACGAGCTGTAGAATCAGGTAAATTAGCTACTGAAGTCATAACAACATCCACTAAATCTTTATAATGATAAGACTCCATAAGAGGCACTACTGCACCAATAGGATATAAATCAGCATTTAATTTAGTTAATTCTTTTGCAGATTTTTCTCTTAAATCTAAAAATGTAGATCCTTGAACTACAGAATTTATTTTCATTTTAAAATCATTATCTTTAACATAATTTATTGCTTCTTTAGCACGTTTTAAAGTAATTTCAAGATCGTTTTCTGCTTGTTCTCTTTCAACATAAGGAGCAGTAGGAATATCAAGAGAAGTTCCAATATCAGTCCCAATAGCTTCTTGAAAGCCAATAATTTCTTTATTAGTTATTTCAACATCACCATAAACTGATAACTGAAATGATCCAGAGTCTGTCATAACAGGACCTTTAAAATTTATAAGATTATGTAATCCAACGTCAAGAGCTTTTTCTTTTAAATCTTCATTTTTATAAATTAAATAAGCATTTGTAATTACGATATCTGCACCATATTTACTAACATCTATAGTTTGTTTTCTTGGATGAATAACTGGCATCAAATTAGGTGTTTTAATATCTCCATGTTCAGTTTTGAGAATACCTACTCTAGCCCTACCATCTTTTGCTTTAATTTCAAACATAATTTTAATTCCCTATATTAATAAAATTAAATAAGTAACTTGTTTATAATATAAATAATTAAGATTACAAAATATATAAATTTTTTTAAAATATACATAATATTTAAGAATAATAGTATATAATAATATAATTATTAAAACTAAAAAAAATAATTATTAAAACTAAAAAGATAATTATTAAAACTAAAAAATAAATGGAGAATAATATGTTAAATATTAAAAGTAAAATGGAATTATTCCCAATAATTACTGGAATTTTCTGTGCTTGTTTAATTATTT
>JAZLLL010000006.1:0-7810 GCA_045598125.1 Methanobrevibacter sp.
AGGTGGAAATGTGTAAACAATAAAAATTTTAGTAGAAGGTATTGTACAAGGTGTAGGATTTAGACCTTTTGTTTATAGAATAGCTATAGACTTAGGTTTAAAAGGATATGTACGTAACTTAGGGAATGTTGTAGAAATTATTCTTCAAGGAAAAGACGAAAATATAATTAAGTTTATTGATAAACTCCAAAACGAGCTTCCACCTATAGCAAAATTAAATAATTTAGAAATTAAAGAAGTTGACGAAAATAATGAGGATTGGAAAATTTATCAAGAATTTAAGATTAAAAAAAGTGATGATAGTTTTTCAGGTGTTTCTGTAATCCCCCCAGATCTTGCAATCTGTGACAAATGTCTCGAAGAAATAAATAATCCAAATAATAGACGATATAAATACCCTTTTAATGCTTGTACTGACTGTGGTCCTCGTTTTACAGTTATTGAAAATGTTCCCTATGACAGAGAAAAAACCACAATGGAAGATTTCCCATTATGTAAAAATTGTGAAATTGAATATAAAAATCCATTAGATAGACGTTACCATGCAGAAGCCAGCTGTTGTTCTACTTGTGGACCCCATCTTAAATTATATAAAAATAATAGAAAAGAGGCTATAGAAATTGAATCTAAAGACCCTTTAAAAGATGTGGCTAAATTATTAGATAAAGGTAATATATTTGCAGTTAAAGGTATTGGTGGAACACATTTAGTAGCTAATGTTGAATTAGAAGAAACGGTAGCAACTTTAAGAGAAAGATTAGGAAGAAAAAATCAAGCATTTGCAGTAATGAGTCCAGATATTAATACTGTTCGTAAATTTGCTATTGTGTCTAAAGAAGAGGAGAAAACACTTTTATCTAAAGAAAGGCCAATTGTAATACTTAAAAAATCAAAACAATATAATTTTGCAGAATCAGTGTCTCCTAAATTACATAATATTGGAGTTATGTTACCTTATGCTCCATTACATTATCTTCTTTTTAATGAAACTAAAACTCCTGCATATATAATGACATCAGCCAATATTCCAGGAGAACCTATGATGATTAAAAACCAAGACATTCTTGAGAATTTAAACGAAATAGTAGATTATTATTTAATCCATAATCGAAGAATTCTAAACCGTTGCGATGATTCTGTAGTTAGATATAGGGAGGGAGAATTATCTTTTATTAGACGTTCAAGAGGTTATACTCCAAATCCATATGATCTAAAAGGAAAATATCTAAATTTAAATCCAAAATTTGATGATTTAAATATCTTAGCTTTAGGTCCAGAACTTGATGTTACATTCACTATCTTAAAAAAAGGAAAAGCATATACATCACAACATATTGGAAACACAAACAAATTTAAAACATATCAATTCCTTCAAGAAGCTATTAATCATATGATGAAAATTACAAAAACTTCTCATTTTGATGCAGTTGCATGTGATTTACATCCCCAATTTTTTACAACAAAATTAGCTGAAGAATTATCCAAAAAATATAATTGTCCTCTTATTCAAATTCAACATCACCATGCTCATGGAATAGCTTTAATAAATGATCATCTTAGAAGTGAAGAAGAAGTAGAAAAAATAGAAAGTAAATTAGAAAATTATAAAGAGATGATAATAATAGTTGCTGACGGAGTAGGTTATGGTGATGATAAAGGTGCATGGGGAGGAGAAATTCTCTATACAAACATCAAAGATTATGAAAGACTAGGCTCTTTAATGCCACAGAATATGCCTGGAGGCGATCTTTGTACAAAATATCCTGTTCGTATGTTAGCATCTATTTTAGCAAATAAAAATAGTGAATGGGAATATGAAAATTTTAATCAAAAACAGGTCGAAAAATTAATGAAAAATAGATATTTAGATTATTTCCCCCATAAAGAAATAGAAATAAAAAGTTTATTTAAACAAATTGAAGCTAATATTAATGTAGGTATAAGTACTAGTACTGGAAGAGTCCTTGATTCCATATCTACTGCACTAAAGATTTGTAGTGAAAGAACTTATGAAGGAGAAGCTTCAATGAAATTAGAATCATTTGCATATGGTTTAGATTTAGATTCAAATAATAAAAATATCCTCCCATTTGAAGATTATCCAATTATAATAAAAGAGTATGAAAATAGATTTATTTTAGATACAAGTGCTATTTTAAGATACATAATTAAAAAAATAAATGATGGGGAAGACCTTCAAAAAATAGCCATTACTGGACAAAAAGCTATAAGTATAGGACTTAGTGAATTAGCTATTCAATGTGCTAATAAAAAAGGAATCAAGATAATAGGTGCAACTGGAGGTTGTTTCTATAATGAAGCTATAACTAAGTACGCAAAAGAATATGTTGAAGATAAAGGATTCAAATTCATACAAAATATTAATTCATGCCCTGGAGATGGATCTGTATCCTTAGGACAAGCTATTGTTGCTGGAGTCAACTTAAATAGAAAAAATTAAAATATAATATTTTAATATTTAATAACATTAATAAAAATTAAAACTTAAAAATATGAAAATAAAAATTTAGTTAATGAATAAATAAGAAATTAAAGAATAAAAAAAAGCTTAAAGAAAGATAAAGTGAATTTAATATCTTTGAGTAGTTCTCTCCAATATATATTCCGCTCTTTCTTTAAGATTATCATACAAACGAATTTGACTTTTTAACTCTTCAATAGCTTCAGTATATCCTTGATCTATTCTTTTTTCAATATCTAATAATTTAGACCATTCATCTCCAGAAGGTAATTGAGGAGTATTCATAATATCTTCAGTGATATTGACATTAAAACTATTTTTAGTAATTGTAATTTGAACATTAACATCATTAGGCATGTCATAATATTTACGAGGACGTCCTCTAACGACTTTTTTATAGGAAGATTCTAAAATCCCAATTTCTTCCATTGCTCTTAAATGCTCAATAATAGCTTTTTGACCAATTTGAAGTTCTTGTGATATCTCACTAACGAATCTTGGTTCTTCCCTAAGTAAGTCAATAATGTCACGTCTTGTTTTACACCCCATCACATCAAGGATAGCTTCCATATCAACATCATCTTTTGAGAAATTTGGTATATTAGTAATCATCATATTATATTATATATTTACCCTTTATTAACTTTTTGTTACTAAAAACCGAAATCTTTAAATAACATTTAGTAACAATAATAATACAGAGAAAGATAACTTTTTGTTACTTTAATATATTTGGCAACAAATATTATTAATAAAAGCAAAATCCTAAAATAATGGACATTAAAAGTCTAAAAATAAACATCTTGAATAAAGATAAAAACACATATAACAAATCAATAAAATTTTAGGAAAATATTAATTACAAAAAATTTCAAATCCTCTTTAAAATCACACTATAAAATATAGATTCTTAAACACACAGAATCTAATAGATTAAACATCAAACATATAAAATTAAATTTAATCTAGACTCATGATAAAAATTGTAATTAAATGTCAGATATATAAAGGAGCATATCGCTCTCTTTCTCTATTTATACTTACCAATTCAAAACTTAAAAAATAATTAGGTGAATAAATGGCTAGTGAAAAGAAAGAAGAAAAAGATTTAGACTCCAAAAATGAAATTTCACAAGATTCAGAAAAAATTGAAGATGAAAAAGTTTCTAAAGAAGATAAATCTAGAGAATCTAAAACTGAATCATCTATTCACGATGAAAAATTAGTTAAATTAAATAAAGTTCTTGAAGAAAAAGAAGAAGAAAATTTAGAACTTAAATCTCATCTTCAAAGACTTCAAGCAGATTTTGAAAACTTTAGAAAACAATCAAATAAGCAAAAAGAAGATATTGTAAAATTTGCAAATGAACAACTTATAATAAACTTCATTGATATTTATGAAGATATGGAAAGAGTTATTGAAAATTCTGCAAGTGATGAAGAATTAAAAGAAGGTTATGAATTAATTTATTCTAAAATGAAAAATTCTTTAGAAAAAGAAGGATTAGAAGTGATTCCTGCAGTTGGTGAAAAATTTGATATCAACAAACATGAAGCTCTTCTTGTAGTAGATAGCCCTGACCACGAAAACAATGAAATTGTTGATGAACTTATGAAAGGTTATACTTTAAAAGATAAAGTTATAAAATATTCTAAAGTAAGAGTATGTAAAAAGAAAACTCCTAAAAAAGAGTAATGAAAAAAAACAAGTTAAATTAATTATTAAGTTATAAATTAATTATTAAATTGATTATGTTAAATTAATTATAAGAATTTAAGATTATATAATTATTATACTTATTATATAAAAAATATAAAAATTTAAAAAAAAAACAAGGTGAATATTATGGCTGATACTAAAAAAGAAAAAATTATAGGTATTGATTTAGGTACTAGTAACTCTGCAGCATCCGTACTTGTTGGTGGAAAACCTACTGTTATTCCAAGTGCTGAAGGTGCAAGTCAATATGGTAAAGCATTTCCAAGTTATGTTGCATTTACTGAAGATGGGCAACAATTAGTTGGTGAACCTGCAAGAAGACAAGCAGTAACCAATCCAGAAAATACTATTAGTGCAATTAAAAGAAAAATGGGTACTGATTATAAAGTAAATATTCAAGGAAAACAATATACTCCTCAAGAAATATCTGCAGCAATCTTACAAAAGATTAAAAAAGATGCAGAATCATTTTTAGGAGAACCAATTGAAAAAGCAGTTATTACTGTACCTGCTTACTTTGATGATAACCAAAGGACTGCAACTAAAGATGCAGGAACTATTGCAGGGCTTGAAGTAGTAAGACTTGTAAATGAACCTACTGCTGCAAGTTTAGCATATGGTATTGATAAACAAGATGATGAAGATGTAAATATTTTAGTATTCGATTTAGGTGGAGGTACCTTAGATGTAACAATCATGGAATTCGGTGGAGGTGTATTTGAAGTACAATCTACTAGTGGAGATACTCAACTTGGTGGTACCGACATGGATAATGCTTTAATGAAATATTTAGCAGACGAATTTAAAAAAGAAACTGGTGTAGACTTAATGGATGATGATCAAGCAGTTCAAAGATTAAGAGAAGCAGCAGAGAAAGCAAAAATCGAATTATCTACTACTTTAACCAGCGAAGTTAATTTACCATTTATTTGTATGGGTGCAGATGGTAAACCTAAAAATCTTATCAACAACTTAACTAGAGCTAAATTAGAAGAGTTAGTTAATCCTATCGTAGAAAGATGTGGAAACCCAATTAAACAAGCTTTAGACGATGCAAAAATGAGCAAAAATGATATTAATAAAATTATTCTTGTAGGAGGCCCTACTAGAATGCCAGTAGTACAAGAATATGTTGAAAATTACATTGGAAAACCTGTAGAAAGAGGAATTGACCCAATGGAATGTGTAGCTATGGGTGCAGCTATTCAAGGAGGAGTATTAGCTGGAGAAATTAAAGATCTTGTTCTTTTAGATGTAACTCCACTATCATTAGGTATTGAAACATTAGGTGGAGTTTCTACTACACTTATTGATAGAAACACTACAATTCCTACTAATAAAAGTCAAATTTTCTCAACTGCTGCAGATAATCAACCATCTGTAGATATTCATGTTGTTCAAGGTGAGAGAAAAATGGCAGCAGATAATACTACATTAGGTAGATTCCAATTAGTTGGAATTCCACCTGCTCCAAGAGGAATGCCTCAAATTGAAGTAACATTTGATATTGATGCAAATGGTATTATTAATGTATCTGCAAAAGATAAAGGAACTGGTAAAGAACAATCTATTACTATTACTTCCTCTAATAAATTATCTGATGAAGAAATTGAAAAAGCTGTAAAAGAAGCTGAAATGAATGCTGAAGCAGATAAAAAGAAACAAGAAGAAATTGAAATTAGAAACAATGCAGATTCTATGATTTATACTGCTGAAAAAACCATCAATGAAAAAGAAATGCAAGATAAAGTCAAAGATGATGAAAAAGAAAGCATTGAAAAATTAGTAAGTGAACTCAGAGAATTAATTAGTGGCGATGATTTAGAAGCTATTAAAACAAAAACTGAAGAATTAAGTGATGTTGTTCAAAAAATAGGTGCAAGAATCTATCAAGAAGCAGCAGCTACACAACAAGCTGCTCAAGGTGCAGATTCTAATACTGGTGCAGGATTTGAAGCAGACCCTAATGCAGGAGCTAAACCTGAAGATGATGATGGTACTATTGATGCAGAATTCGAAGAGAAAAAATAGATTATTTAAAAAAACCTATAAATCAAAAAAGAATTCCTCTAAACAATAATATAGAGGAATTCTTAATACCTTTATAAAAATATTATTTAATTAAATTTAAATATTAAAATTATATTTAGAATTACAATATAATACAATTTATACCGAATAATTTTAAATATTAAAATTAACTAATATTTAATTTTAGAAAAACACTTTTTTTAATTTAATATATAAACTAATTTAGATATTAAATTTATTTTATTATAAGGTGACTAAATGGCAGATAAGCGTGACTATTACGAAGTTCTCGGAGTAGAAAAGGGAGCTACTGATAAAGAAATTAAAAAAGCTTACCGTAAATTAGCTAGAGAATACCATCCAGATGTTGTAGCAGAAGATAAAAAAGAAGAGGCTACTGAAAAATTTAAAGAAATAAGTGAAGCTTATGCAGTTTTATCAGATGAAGATAAAAGACATAGATATGATCAGTTCGGTCATGCAGGTATGGATGGTTTTTCAACTGAAGACATATTTAGAAATGCAAACTTTGAAGGGTTTGAAGACATATTCCAAAGCTTTGGAGGAGGAGGTATAGAAGATATCTTCGAAATGTTTGGTTTTGGAGGTTTTGGTGGAGGGAGACCAGGATCTTCAAGAAGAGGACCTAGAAGAGGAAGCGATGTTTATTCTAGTGTCACTATAAGCTTAGAAGAAGCAGCTACTGGAGTAGAAAAAGAAATTACTATAAAACATGATGTTTTATGTCCACATTGTAATGGAGAAAAAGCAGAACCTGGAAGTGATGTTGAAACTTGTCCAACATGTGGTGGAACAGGTCAAGTAAAGCAAGTTAGAAGTAGTTTATTTGGACAAATAGTTAACTTCGGAGAATGTAGAACTTGCCATGGAACTGGTAAGATTATTAAAGAACCATGTAGCCAATGTAAAGGAAGAGGAACAGTTAGAGAAGAGAAAACCATCAATATCAAAATTCCGGCAGGAGTTGAAGATGGTAATCGCTTAAGAATAACTGGTGAAGGTAATGCGGGAGATAAAAATGCTCCTTCTGGAAACCTTTATGTTGAAATTAACATACTTAAACATTTAGACTTCGAAAGAGATGGATCTAATCTTTACTATGAAAAACAAATTAGTTTTGTTCAAGCAAGTTTAGGAGATAGTATTGATATTCCAACAATAAATGGAGAAGTAGAACTTAAAATACCTCCAGGAACCCAAAGTGGAACTGTATTTAGATTAAGGAACAAAGGAATGCCAATTATGCAAAGAGAACTTAAAGGAAATCTTTATGTTACTATAACTGTTGTTGTTCCTCAAAAACTTAATGAAAAACAGAAAAAACTTTTAAGAGAATTTGCTGAGATAAGTGGTGAAGAAATCTCAGAATATAAAAAAGGATTCTTTGATAAGGTCAAAGATGCAATGAGCAAATAAATTTATAAACTATTAATAATTTTAATATTATTAATAGTCTTTTTTATTAATACTTATTTTAACTCTTCAAATACTTTTAACATCAATATATCTAACACTTAATATTGATTAAATAATTTTAAATAATTTAAAAAATTTTA
>JAZLLL010000007.1:0-2237 GCA_045598125.1 Methanobrevibacter sp.
ATATTTTACTTATATTTTATATTTTATCTATTTTTTTATTATTTTTATATTTAATAGCTATTTTTAAGTAAACTTTATTTAATAGTTCTATTTATAATAATATATAATTAAGATTAATTATTTTTTAAAATTAGCCGATTAAATTCAATATTTAATTATTTAAATTTATAATAAAATATATGGGGAATTTTCATGGTAAATGAAAAAAAATTTATTCGTGATAGTATTCATGGTAATTTACCAATTAATAAATTTGAAGTTGAAATCTTGGATTATCCTCAAATTCAACGTTTAAGGAGAATTAAACAATTAGGTTTTATTTCACTAATCTATCCTGGAGCTAATCATTCTCGTTTTGAACATTCAATTGGAACAATGTATTTAGCTTCTAAGTTAGCAGATAATTTAGAATTAAATCAATATGATAAAGATTTAGTTCGTATTTCTGGTTTATTACATGATGTAGGTCATGGACCTTTTTCGCATGTTTCTGAAGCTGTTTTAGATGTTTCTCATGAGGAATTAACTGCTTATGTTGTTAAAAAAACTGATATTAAAGATAAATTATCAGAAAAATTTGATGTAAATGATATTATTGATATTGTTAATGGAAAAGGAAAATTAGGTCCTATTATTTCTGGTGAACTTGATATGGATCGTATGGATTATTTAATAAGAGATTCTCATTATACTGGTGTTGCATATGGTATAATTGATACTGAAAGAATTATTAGTAATCTAAAACTTGAAAAAGAACTTATTCTTGATATAAAAGGAGTTCAAGCTGCTGAAGCTGCATTAGCTGCTCGTTATTTGATGTATCCAAGTGTTTATCAACATCACACTACTAGAATTTTAAATGCAATGTTTAGAAGAGCTTTAGAAAACCTTATAACTAATAATATTATATCTTCTAAAGATATGTATAAATATGATGATATGGATATGGTAAGCTTTTGTAGACAAAGTGAAGGTTTATCAAGAGATATTATGGAAAGATTAGATAATCGTAAACTTCTTAAAGTAGCTAAGTCTGTTCAAGTTAATAGATTTGAAAATCCTAACACTATCTTTAAAATTAAAAAAGAAGCACTTTTAAAAGCAGAAGAAGAGATTAGTGAAGATTTTGGTATTGAAAAAGATTATGTTATTTTAAGTCTTCCAGACTATCCTCATTTTGATGAAATGAAAACTTTAGTTGCTCTTGGAGATAAATTATATCATTTGAATGAAATTTCTAGTATTGTAGGTGCTTTAAGTAGTGCTAGATTTAATTCTCCAGATATTTGTCTTTATTTACCTAAAGGAGAAAGAGATAAAGTGAAGAAATTTAAGTTTGAAAATTATCTGGATTTACCTGAACAATCTAATAAATTTGATACAATTCACTTTAATCAATCAAAATTATTTTAGATAAATTGTTTATATGAGGTATTATAACATTAAGTTATTTATTAACTATTTATTAAACTTAAGTTATTTATTAACTATTTATTAAACTTAAACTATTTATTAAATAAAAATTATATTTAATTATGTTGATAAAATGATTCTTATAGCTATTACGGGTGCAAGTGGAGTAAGTTATGGAATTAAATTACTTAAAGCACTTAAAAATTTGGAAATTGAAACTGGTTTACTTGTCAGTAATCCTGGAAGATTGGTTTTAAAATATGAATTAGGAATTGATTCAGATGAAAAATTCGAAGAGATTAAGTCTCTTGCAGATTACTATTTTGAAGCAAATGATATTGATTCATCAATAAATAGTGGTTCATTTAAATTTGATAGTCTCGTTGTTATTCCATGTTCTATGAAAACATTATCTGCAATTTCAAATGGATATTCTTCTAATGCTATTACAAGAGTTGCTGATGTTGCTCTTAAAGAAAGAAGAAATTTAATTTTAGTTCCAAGAGAAACTCCTCTTAGAACTGTGCATCTTGAAAATATGCTAAATATATCAAAAGAAGGTGGAATTATTCTTCCTGCAATGCCTGCATTTTATCATAATCCTAAAAATATTGAGGATATGACTAATTTTATTGTAGGTAAAATATTAGATGTTTTAAAGATTGATAATAATCTATTTAAACGTTGGGACAAATAATTTATTTTTTTATATTTTTTTGTTTATTAATTGACAATATGGAGTCTATTTTAATACTAATTTAAAAATTTATTTATTATCTTAATTTAAATTATTTTTATTTGATTACTTTCTTTGTTAATTGGTT
>JAZLLL010000008.1:0-5489 GCA_045598125.1 Methanobrevibacter sp.
TGAATTTATAAATAAGGAAAATTTAACTTTAGCAAGTGTTAATGCGCTTAAAGAATCAGATTTTATAATTTCTTATAAAAATGATTTAAAAAGCCTTAATGAATTAATTAATTCATCTGCTAAAATATTTTATATAGATGACTTTCAAGATAGTTCAAATAATGAAATAGAATTTAATTTATCTTTAATGTCTAAATTAAATGTTGAAGCTTGTGAATTAGCTATTTCTAAATCAAGTTCTAATGTTGCTTTAATTAGTAATGAATACTTAAAATTTGGATTTAGTAACTTAATCTATGAAGTTGCAAGTAAATATAGTTTAGAACTTGATATAAATATTTATCCAACTGTTTCAGCTATTGATTATTCTTCTTCTATTTTTGGAGCACCTTTAGATGATTTTTCAATAATTAACTTTTCTAATAATTTAGTTCCATTTTCTGAATTTGAAAAAAAGATTGAATATTCTATTAAAGCTAATTTTATATTAGCTATTTATAATCCTATTTCTAGTAAAGAACTATTTAATAGATTTATTGAAATTTCTTTAGAAAATCTTTCAAAAGAGACAATAGTTGGAATTTTTGATTGGAAGGATAATTCAAAAAAAATTATTAGATTAGGTGATTTAAAAGAGAATTTACTTAAAACTTCTTCATTTTTAATTTTAGGAAATAGATTTACATATGATGAAAATGATTTGATGATTACACATCATCCTTATCTAATTAAAAAGGAAATTATATCTTATACTCATGATTTTTTTGAGAAGTATTTAAATAATGAAAGTCCTCGTGGATTAGATTATGATTGTGAGTATTTACCTTGTCATAAAGATATGGAAGCATGTGATTTTTGTTATTGTCCTTTTTATCCTTGTGCTGATCCATCTACTGGTGGAAAATGGATTAAAGATAAAAATGTTTGGAGTTGTGTAGATTGCTTTTGGATTCATAAAGAAATACCTGATAAATGTATTAGAGATGAAATTGATAAAATTTTAACTGATATTGAGGATTTAAATATTAAAAAAGAAGAATTATTACGTGTAAGAAGAGAATGTCTTCTTAAAACTTTTAAATAGTTTATTTATCTTATTTTAAATAAAATATATTATTATTTAAATTGGTAAAGGATATAAAAAATATTATATTGTAATTTATTTAAATTATAATATAAAGTAGAATTCTATATTAAAATATAAGCAATTATATATCAGTTATAAATTAATAATTTAATGAGGGTAATAAAATGTCAAGTGTTAAAGATATTTTAATTGAAATGAAGGATATGTCGGAGCTTATGGTTGATTTAGCTTATTCTGCTGTTTTATTTAATAATAAAGAAGCTGCAGAAGAAGTTGTTACTCTTGAAAATAGAGTTAATACGATGAATTATGAAATTAAAAAACAATCTCTTTTAGCTGCTCGTTCTTTAGAAGATGCAGAACAATTAACTACTCTTTTAGAGATTGCTGAAGCTGCAGAATCTATGGGAAATGCTGCTAAGGATTTAGCTGATTTAGCTCTTAAAGGATTTGAACCACATCCTGTATTTAAAATGGTTATGGAAGAATCTGAAAAAAACATTATTCGTTTAACTGTTGATGAAAGTTCTCAATTAGCTAATAATTCTTTAGGTGATTTATTATTGCTTAATCGTACAGGTATGAGAATTATTTCTATTAGACGTGGTGATTCTTGGATTTATGGTCCAGATAAAAATACAGTTATTCTTGCTGGAGATGTTTTAATAGCTAAAGGATCTGAAGCTGGTACTGAAA
Source organism: Methanobrevibacter sp. (assembly GCA_045598125.1). Taxonomy (GTDB): domain Archaea; phylum Methanobacteriota; class Methanobacteria; order Methanobacteriales; family Methanobacteriaceae; genus Methanobrevibacter. The sequence continues at coordinate 1,784 of JAZLLL010000008.1, forward strand.
TTCTTGAAAAATTAGCTACTGGTGAGATTACTATAGATGACTTAGTCAATATGGAAGATTATATTGATGATGAAGATTAAGTAAGGTTTATTTAATTTTTATTCTTTAGTATTTTAGTATATATAGTTGTTATATTGAATTTTATTAGTAAGATAATTATTATATTGATTTTATTATTAAAATATCTATATCTTGATATTTGTAATATATTGTATTATGTTGTGTTAAATTGTATATTTTTAGTTTTTAATTAGTATATTAAATTTTTATAGATTAGATTTAGAAAATTTATAGATTAGATTTATGATGTGAGTAATATGATAAGAGGTGAGCTAAATGATGAAACTTTTGAAGATGATACGTCAATTTGGTGCTCAAGTTATTATGTTACTTGTAAATTTAATATTGTATATCTTTAAAGCTATTCAATATTTATTTTCATTACCTTCTTTAATATATAAAAAAATTAACTTATTTTTAAAAGGTAGTAATGTTGTTATTAAAGAAAGTTTTATAGCTCTTTTAATTTGTGCTATTGGAGATTTATTTGCAGGTATTGTACTTGGAAATATGACTTTCTTTTTAGAGACTTATCCTGGACTTATGGTTATTATTCCAGGTGCTATTGGGATGAGAGGAAATATTTTTGGTTCTTTTGGTTCAAGATTAGCTACTCATTTACATATTGGTACTTTATCACCAAAATTTGAAAGATCTGAAATATTAACTGAAAATATTCTTGCATCTTTAATTTTAACAATGATTCTTTCAGTATTACTTGCAGTTATTGCATATATTGTATGTTTAATATTTAATTTCAAATGTATAAGTATTTTTGATATGGTTTTAATCTTATTTGTTGCAGGTTTAATTTCAACAATTATCATGCTTCCAATTACTATGTTTATTTCACTTAAAAGTTATGAAAATGGTTGGGATCCTGATAACATTACAACTCCATTAATTGCAGCATTTGGTGATTTTTTTACACTTCCTTCAATAATTTTAGCTGTTATTTTAGTTTCACTTTTTTCAAAGATTTATATAATTAAAATAGCTTTATTTGTAATTGTATTACTTATTGTAACTTTAGGTCTTATTTATGGTTACACTAGAAAAAATACTCTTCAAAACATTATAAGACAATCCACTCCTGTTTTACTTGTTTGTTCTATTCTTGGTGCATTAGCTGGTGGAGTATTAAATAATTCTTTGACTACCTTACTTAAGAATCAAACTTTACTTACTTTAATTCCTTTATTCTCTGGGGAAAGTGGAGGATTAGTAAGTATTTTAGGTGCAAGATTATCATCTGCACTTCATTCAGGGCTTATTGAACCTTCCTTAAAACCTAAAGAACACACTATTGAAAACTTTAGTATAATTATTGCACTTTCTATTGTAATGTATCCTATTATTGCATTCATGGCTGAATCTTCTACTCTTGTATTTGGTGGGAATGGTTTAGGATATCATAATATTATAGCTATTAGTTTTATTTCTGGTCTTATATTGATTCTTATCATGATATTTATTGTTTATTATATATCTTCAGTTTCATATAGAAAAGGTTTAGATCCAGATAATATTGTTATTCCTTTATCAACATCTTTAACTGATTCAGTTTCAACTTTGATATTAATTAGTGTTTCTTTAGCTTTAATAGGTGTTGTTATTTAGATTTTTTGTTGAATTATTATTTAAAATATAGTTAAATATTTTATTTAATTAAAAACTATTTTTTATAATTGTTTTTAAGTTTAATTTATTTTATATAAATTATTTTTTTTTATATATAAGCTGTTTTTAAATTTAATTTAACATCTTGTATTTGGAAATAATCATATTTTAACATATTATTATTAATTATTCCCCTTTCCGTTAAATTTTTTGGAATAGCTACTAAACAACTATTAAAATCATCCACATTTGTTTTTGGAATTTTAAAGTGTATTGTGTAGATATTATTATTTAATTCTGTATCTTCTTTAAAAAAACTATTTAATTCTATTATTTCTTGATTTAATTTTTCAGTTTTAGTAGTAATTTTATTTAGATTTTCAAGACTCCAATAACAATTAAAATCATTTATTTTTGAGCTTGTTATTAAATAATAACTATAATTTTCTAGCGAATTTTTATAAATTCTAAAGCTTTTACATAACCAAATAGATTTTTGATTGTTAGAGTGATTTGTAAGTTCATATAAGTTGTCATGATTACAATATACTTCTTGTGTATAGTTTCTACCTTCTAGCTTTAAGTCATTAAAATCATAAATTACAAGATTTTTAAAAAAATCGCATTTTACATCTCTTTCTACATTTATAACATTATTATCCTCATTTAAATTATCTCCACATATTATAGGTTCAATTTCACAATTTATTGGATTGATTGTTATTGAACTTTTTAAACTATTGTTAAATAAATTCTCATTTATTAATTGATTATAGTTCTCTTTTATTTTCATTAATTTTTCATATGAAATTGTATTTTTTACTATTTTATAAGAATTTAAGCTTTCATCTTCAAATTGACCATTTTTTATATTTTTATTTTTAATAGCTAGTCCAGGAATTATGTTTTTAGATATTATTCCATTATCTAGTTCTATTTTTTCTTCCCAGTTTTCTGGGGTTCCTGGATTTTTAATTAAGTAATCTGATAGTTCTATTGTAGTTTTTTCTAAATTTGAAAGTTCATGTTTATCTATTATTTTTTCATTTGTATAATCTGTTATACTAGCTATTATTCCAATTATAACAAGTAACATAACAATTCCAAATAATAAGTCTGCTGATAATATCTGGCCTTTATTATCTAATTTCTTATTTTTACTAAAATATTTTTTTTTAATATTTTTCTTATTCATATTGTGGATTCCTAATTTTTTTACTATTTTTCCACCTCCTATTCATCCCATATTTTACTCTATATTGTTAGGATTAAGGAATAATATTTCATTTAATTATTCATCCCATATTTTACTCTATGACCATTAGGATCAAGGAATAATATTTCATTGATTCCTTCATGGCTATAGTAAATACATTCTACACCAGGATATGTATTTTCTCCAAATATCACATGGTCTGAGCTACATACTGATGTTAAATTTGTTAAATTTGTTGCTTGGGGATTAATAAATGTTTCAAAACCATAATGACCACATCCACTTTTTCCTTCTAATCTACAAAGATAGCAAGCTCCATCTGCACTTTCATGATAATAACCATTATCTCTACAATTTTTCATAGTATATCCATCACCATGGTGTTTATATGGATCGTATGGACATTTTCTAATTATTAATGGTGCTGTTGCATTTGTATATAAGGAAGCATTTTCAATATTTTTATTTTCAAAATAATTTACTAGAGAATTTCCATAATTTACTGAATTTTCATTATTTGAAAAACTAGGGTCTCTACCACAATATAAAAAAGGTATAGGATCTTTTAAACCTTCAATATTAATATTATTTTCTTCAATATTCTCATAGGATAAATCTGATTTTACACTTGAAATATATGTTTTAATTTTAATATCAAATGGTTCACTTATATTTTCTATTGATATTATAGAAGAATTAATTTTTATATTATATTGATTTTTATATTTTTCATTTAAATTATCTAATTTTATGTTGCATCTTTTTTTTATTTCTTCTTTTGAGTCTTCTATAGCTACTTTTTTTTCTATT
>JAZLLL010000009.1:0-3693 GCA_045598125.1 Methanobrevibacter sp.
CAAAAATAAAATATTCTCATTATCCATTAAATCTTTATCAATTTTATGACTTATAATAACATCATAGTTTGAATTATTCTGAATTTCATCTTTAGTATAATCATCATAATCACAATCATCAAATCCATCATCAGAATAAAAAACATTAATATTTTTAGGTAAATTTCCTTTTATAAGATAATCAGATTTTATATTTATAGATTCTGATTTTAATAATTTAGATGAAACTAATTTTATTTTTTCAGGATTTAAAATAACTAAACCTTGTTTTTTTGCCCAAGTATCTATTGCAAAAACATTATTAATATCAGTAGCAGTAGTAATTACTGGGGTAGAGTTTAATAATTTTGAAATATGGTTTGTAATTTCATTAGCTCCACCAATATGTCCAGATAAAATAGGTATTGTAAACTTTCCTAATTCATCTATAACAATAACTGCAGGATCATTAACTTTAGATCCAATATAATTAGAAATTGCTCTAACTGCAATACCTATAGCTCCAATAAATATAAGAACATCACTATTAGAAAAATGTTCTTCAGTCCAATTAAATAAATTTCCTTTCTTACAACGAGTTAAATTAATATCATTCTTAACTGAATCACCCTCAACATTAAGATTACAATCTAAATTAATATCCAAATCATTAATTAAATCAATATTTTTAAGTGAATTTAATAAAGTATTAGCTATCTCCATACCATTATCTGTAAATGCGATAATAGATATATTCATTTCTTAGCCTCTCTAAACTCAGTTGAGAAATCATCAGCATAAAGACGAGATAATGAGTAATCACTATCTAAAACATCCCCAACAATTATTAATGCAGTTTTTGTAATATTATTCTCTTTAGCAGTTTCATATAAAGTTCCTACAGTACAATGCATTATTTTTTCATCAGGCCAAGTAGCTTTATAAACAATAGCTGCAGGAGTATCTTCAGTGTATTCTCCTTTAACCAACTCTTTAGATAATTCTTTAAGTAAACCAGTACTTAAAAAAATAACCATTGTAGCACCATGAGCAGCGAATGAAGCAATGTTTTCTTTTTCAGGAACGGGAGTCCTATTAGCCATACGAGTGATAATTACACTTTGACTAACATCAGGTAAAGTATATTCAGTTTTAAGTGATGATGCAGCACCACAAAAACTAGACACTCCAGGACAAACTTCATAATAAATATTTTCATCATCTAAACGATCCATCTGTTCACGAATTGCACCATAAATACTAGAATCTCCAGTATGCAAACGAATTGTAAGTTTATCATCTTTTTCAGCTTCAATCATTTTATCGATAACTTCATCTAAAGTCATTTTAGCACTATTATAACATTCACAAGAACTTTTAGCATAATTTAACAAATCAGGATTAACTAAAGAACCTGCATAAATTATAACATCTGCTTTTTTTAAGAGTTCTGCACCTCTTACAGTTATTAAATCAATAGCTCCACTTCCAGCTCCAACAAAATGAATCATTATTTATTCCTCCATATTTTTTTAAGATCATTAGCATTATCGCTTTCAAATAAAATACCAGAATACTCACCATAATTAGTAAAACACACAAATCCAATTTCTACATTATGAGGTATTCTTTTATTAATATAATGAATTATTTTAGATTTTAATATATCCATAGATTTAGTTAATAAATCATTTTCCCATAATATATCCAGTACAGCATTGGTAGTTACAGATTTTTGAATCTTCTGTAAAATATCTAAGTCTGCACCCGCCTCTAAAGCACAAGTTAATAATGTTTCTATTCTACCATCACCATTATTTGAGTGAGTATTAAACATACCAATACCCAATTTTACAAGTTTACCTACATGCCCCACTAAAAGAATATTCTTAAATCCATATTCTACGGAACTATCTAACGCAACATCAATAAAATTACTACACATAATTCCAGGATTAGGAGATAATCCTAACTCTTCAATTGAAAATTTTTTACCAAAATTTCCTAAAAAAATAAGTATAGACTCATTATTTTCTGCTGATATCATACTTATTTCTAATTTAATAGAATCCGCTAATGCTTTAGCACTCATAGGCTCAACAATACCAGTTGTCCCCAATATAGAAATACCTCCAATTATACCTAAATCAGGATTAAAAGTTTTTTTTGCAAGTTTTTCACCTTCAGGTACCGATATTAAAACATAAAAACCCCCATCATAATCATTTTTCATGGCTAATTCTTTTAATGAATTTTTAATCATTTGACGAGGAATTGAATTAATAGCAAATTCACCTACAGGTTGATCTAATCCAGGTTTAGTTACTTTACCAACACCTTCACCACCTTCAATAATAATCTCTGAAGATGTAAGTAATAATTTAACTTTAGCAGATATTAAAATACCATTAGTAATATCTGGATCATCTCCACTATCTTTTTGAATAGAACAACAAGCAAATTCCTTATTAAACATAGAATTAAAAACATCAATAGTGAGATTTGTTTGATTCGGTGTTTTTATTGATACTGAATCTATATTCTCTTGAGTAAATAACATAGTAGTTGCTGCTTTAGTTGCTGCAGCAGCACATGTTCCAGTTGTGTAACCAAAACGTAACAACTTTTTATTTACTAAACGTTTATTCTCCATAACATCATCCATATCCACTAAATAAATTTATAATTAATAATTACAAAATAGCAAAAATTTATTATATAAAATATTTAAAATTATAAATTACTAAGAATTAAATAAAAATTTAATTTAAAACTAAAATTACTAATAAATATTAATTAGATATACATTTATTAAATATACATTTTATAAAATTAATTATTTTACAATGACAATTGTGAAATAACCCATTTCACTATTTAATCCTTTCAAACCTTTAGATATCTTTTCATTTTCTAAACCACAGTTTTGAACTGAATAAACATTATTCTCAAAATTTAATTCTTTTAAAGATTCAATTAACTTAGGCATAGATTTTCCAATTTTCATAAAAACTTTTGTACCCGATAATTGAAGAGCTTCTTTAATATCAACACCACTTGTAGGAATTAAATGTAATGGATCATCCATAGCAGTTAAACTTATTTTTAATTTTGATGCAGATGCACAAAAGCTTGTTATTCCTGGTATTAATTCAACATCATATCCTTTATTTAATAAAATATCCATAACATAAGAAAATGTAGAATAAATTGTAATATCACCTAAATTTAACATTGCAACATCATAACCCTCATCAAGAATTTTTTGTATAGACTTTGTAGCATCTTTATGACTTTTATATAAAATATTTTTATCTTTAGTCATTGGAAAACTTAATTTCATTATTTTCTTATCACTTAAATCCATTACTTCCGAAACAATATTTAGTGCAAGAGACTCACTTGTACCAGTTTGAGGTGTTGCAATATATTCACAATTAGAAATTATATTAATTGCTTTAACAGTAATTAATTCAGAATCACCTGGACCTATACCCACACCATACAATATTCCTTTTTTCATTTTAAACAACTCTATCTTTCAGTTCAATTATTGAATATGAATAACAACATTTATATACAAAATAATATTGAAATCCCTAATAATTAACCTAATCATATACCATATAAATTATTAATAAAAAACTTCTTTTCTCACATAATTTTAATAGATTATAATAATTAAAATTTACTTTAAAAAAATCAATTAAATTT
>JAZLLL010000010.1:0-2521 GCA_045598125.1 Methanobrevibacter sp.
TTATAAATCACTTGAAGTAGATAACAAAGGATTTATAAAATCACAACTTAAAGAGAATGAAGTAAATTTTAAAATAAAGAGCAATAACTTAGGAAGTTTCTTAAATACAGTTGATGATTTAATTGCATCAGAAATACTTATTGAAGATGTATTAAAAAAAATTAACGATAATTAATAAAATATAACTAAATGAAATTAAAAAATTAATAAACTCCCATATAATACAACTTAATAAGTTTTAATTAATTAAGAAAAAAGATAAATTTAATAATAACTAATTGCATATATATATAACATTAATATTTTTATAAGTGTAATATATAATTTAATAAATTATTGTATTAATTATTATAATAATTAAATTGGAGAGTAATATTATGGAATGTTATAAACATCAAGATAGAGAAGCAATAGCTACTTGTTCAGTTTGTGGTAAACCTATATGTAGTGAATGTTATATTGAAATAGCTGGAAGTCCTTATTGTAAAGATTGTGTTAATTCAATTGTAACTCAAAATATTATGAAAAGTGCAAATAAAGAAAAAGAAACAATTGAAAGTATTGAACCTATTACTAAACCTCAAACAATTCCCTACGAAGAAAAAGAGGAAGAAATCATAAGTTCTAATAAAAAGGATCCTGAAAATTACCAACCAGAATATGATTATGAAACAGAATATGTAGAGACCTACGATGATGAGGACAATTATGAAGATTCTTATTATGAAAATCCAGAAAGAATTCCTGAACCTCAACCAGAATATATAGAAAAAAGAGAATTAAATCAACAAAGAGAAAATGCTCAAGAATATTATAATGATAGAAATAATTCAAACCATCCATCCAATAATCTTGAAACAAAATATGAACGTTACTTAGAAGATCTTTATTATGATGAAGCACCTAATTACAATAACCAATTAGTTAATGAGAATGAACATTATAATGAAGAACCTATTTATGAAAATAATAAAAATTACCCTAATGAACAAATCTACCAAGATAAATATATAAATGATGATTACATTGTACCTATTCATCAGTCTGGAAATAAAAGAAATAGCTCAAATTATGAAGAAATTAAAAGAAAAATCGAAGCAGAAAATAATAATCCTAGAGATTATGTTAATAACTTCCCCAACAACTCCAATGAAAACTACTTCAGAAGAAGAGGTAATGAAAACTTAGAAGATATTCAAAGAATGCATTATGAAAATAATAATTATAATAAAAATGATAATAGTTTTACAACTGTTGAAATGCTTTTAACAATCATATTAATAGTTTTAATCATAATTGTTGCATTTTATATTATTTATTTGTTTGCTTTAAGTAATGCATACCCTTCTGTTACTGATGCAGTTATGGGATTAATCCAAAATCCAGGATTATTCTTAAGCAATTTAATAAATTAATTATAAAAGAGAAAATATTATTATATTTTCTCAAATCTCCAATTTAAAAAAAAAAACTAATTTTAAAAATTAAAATTTAACTCATAATATTTAAAATCTAATTTTTATTAATTTATTTTAAAACTTTAAAAAATAAATATTAAAAATATAAATAACAATTGTTAAATTTAATTAATAAAAAAAAGAAAAAAAGAAAAAGAAATTAATTTTCTGATTCTTCAGGAGCTTCTTCTACTTTTTTCTCAAAAGCATCTACAAACTCAACTTTTTCATAATCCATATTGTCCCAAATATCTTTAGAAATTCTAAATCTTGCAAAAGTAACATCCATATAAGATTTTTGATCAAATCTAGTGATTTCATCTAATTTAATACTTACTTTATCACCCTCAATTTTAATTTCAGTTTTATCTAAATCCATATTAGGGTAAGCATAATGTAATTGAACCATACTTTTTATTTTCTCTTCATCATCTTCGATAATTTCAATAACAGAAACATCATATTCTAAATTTTTACCTGCTAATTCATGATTAAAATCAACTTTTACTCTACCTCCATTAACAGATATTATTTTTCCAGTTCCATTATCAGTATTAATTTTCATACCTCTTACAGGATTCATACCTTGTTTTTTAAATTCTTTCATAGGAATTAATTGTATTAAATTAGAATCTCTTTGACCAAATCCGTTTTCTGGAGTAACAGAAACATGTACAGAATCACCAGCATCTGCACCAACAATAGCTTCTTCAATAGCTTTTAATAAATGATTTCCACCAACAACAATTGGAATTGGACCATATTCTTTTTGTTCAACAAGAATACCTGCTTCTTCAGCCACATCAGCAAGAGTAGTATCAAATACTTCATCAGTTTCTTTTATTTTTCCAGTAAAATCTAATCTTACAAAATCACCATCTTTAATTGCCATAATAATTTCTCCATAAATTTTATTGTAAATAAGTTAAAACATATAAACATTAATTATATAAAAATAATCAAAATCAAAGGACAATGATATTTTATACAGTATTTATAATATATTAATATATATTATTAATATTATCTAACTATATGATTTTATAAAAATTAAATATAAAATA
>JAZLLL010000011.1:0-2473 GCA_045598125.1 Methanobrevibacter sp.
TATAACTTATTTAATAAATTTTATTAAAAAATAAAATAGATAAAAATTAATAAAAATAATCATGAAAATGATAAGTTTATTAAAATATAAGATGTAAACCAATACCTAAAAAAGAGGATATAATGTTGAATATGTTAAATAGTATTAAGAAGTGAAACCTATGTGTGCTAAGAAAAAAGAAGAAATAATTAAATTAGACGAAACAGACATCAAAATTCTTAAAATTATTAATGACGATGTGAGAATATCATACAGACAAATATCTAGAGATTTAGGTATTTCTGTAGGTACTGTTCACAACAGGATTGACAAAATGTTAAAATCAGGAGTTATTGAAAAATTTGCACCTATATTAAATCATAGAAAATTAGGATACCAATTTACTAGTATTATCGGTGTAAAAGTAAAAGGAGGAGAACTTCAAAGTTGGGAAAATAAAACTGCATCAAACAAGAATATTGTAGGAATTTATGATGTTACTGGAGAATATGATGCATTTTTAATCGCAAAATTCAAAGATACTGACGAATTAGATGTTTTCCTTAAACAATTACTTAAAGAACCAAGTATTGAAAGAACTTATACTCAAACAGTACTTAATGTTGTAAAAGAAGATATAGGTTCCGCAAATATACTCTAAAGTTATTATTATAAAATTATAAAATAAAAGAAAATTAAAAAAGACAAAATATGATAAGTTAGTGATAAAATGGCAGTTTGTTTTCCTGATACTCAAGGGGATGCTCCACGTATAGCTATTCATTTGAGTAGAGTAGGAGTTACTGGAGTTAAAAAACTTTTAAGACTTGAAAGAAATTCTAAAAGACCAATCATATTAGTACCTACTTTTGATGCATTTGTAGATTTACCAAGTGATCAAAAAGGTATTCATATGTCTAGAAGTCCTGAAGCAATAAGTGAAGTTGTTGATGAAGTAGTATCTAAATCTAATATTGGAGTAGAATCAATTTGTGCAAATATAGTAAAAAAAATGCTTGAAAAACATGAATATGCTGCACGTGTTGAAATAAACATGGTCAGTGATTACATGTTTACAAGAAAATCTCCAGTTACTAACAAAGAATCACAAGAAATGGCTAAGTTAATAGCTAATGCTATAGGCACCCGTAATGAAAAGGGAGAAATAAATATACGTAAAAGTATAGGGGCTGAAGTAATTGGTATGACTGTTTGTCCATGTGCACAAGAGTCTGTAAGAGAAGCAGATAAAATAGAATTATTAAAATTCTTAGATGAAGAAACTTGTGAAAAAGTATTAAATACTGTAACTTTTGCTTCCCATAACCAGAGAGGTGTTGGAACAATTATTATAGAAGTTCCAGAAAACCAAAATGTTAAAGGGGAAAAAATTATTGAAATCATAGAAAGTTCTATGAGTTCACCAGTATGCGAACTTTTAAAACGTCCTGATGAAAATGCAACTGTAATGAATGCACATAAGAAACCAGTGTTTGTTGAAGATTGTGTAAGAAATATGGTTGAAAAAATTATTGCAGAATATTCTAATCTTCCCGATGATACTTTAATTACTATTAGACAAGTAAATCATGAAAGTATACATAGACACAATGCATTTGCAGAGAAAATATCAACATTAGGATCACTTAAAGAAGAACTCAATTGGAAAGAATAGAATCTTTCCATTTTTATTTTTTAAAATATAAATAATACTTTTTTAATAAAAATTATTATTAATTATTTAATTAACTATCTAAATTCGAATTAAAAATTTAGAAAAATACTCAAAAACTAAAAAATTGATGTAATATTAAGAGCATTAAATTAATTAAAAAACTTATGTTTTATAAAAAATATTAATAATATGAACTTTAAATCAACATCATAAAAATATTAATAATAAAATAAACTAAACATTAAGTGATTAAATATAAAGTGATTAATAAAATAAAATATCAAGTGATTAAAATGGGACATTTATTACCAAAAATTACCGGACAAATAATAGGACATTATAATGCATATAAAGGATCTAGAGCAGCATACAGTAGTGATAAACTACTTATTGTGAGAGGAATGTCAGCAGATAACATACCGATTGAAGAAATGGATAGTAAATTATCTGAGATAGAAGAGATTTTAGGTGCTACAGAAATAAGAATAGATAGCGATGCAGGAAAAAATTTTATTGAAAAAGTAGACACCCAACTTAGAGATGCAATGGAAATTGAATCTGCACCCGACACCGGCGGAATTTCTAGAATGATTAATGAATTAGAGAGTATAGGATTAAAAGTAGAAACTAAATTACTTAAAATGAAACATGCTACTGTATTTATAGCTACTTGGAAAGATAAATCAGGATTTGGCCCCCTTTATGTTGAAATAACTGTATCTGATAATGATGCTTAAATTTATAAAAAATATGATAAATTTTTTAAATTAAATATTAAAACAAGATTTTTTAAAAATATTACTAATAAAACCTTAAATA
>JAZLLL010000012.1:0-4219 GCA_045598125.1 Methanobrevibacter sp.
TAAAACAAATACTGATAAAGTAATTCCAAAATTTATGAATTATTTATTAAGAACAGATATGTATGCAGCCGAATTTAAAAGACATTCGTATGGAATCAGAGATTCTAGATTAAGACTTTATCCAGATAATTTTAAAAACATCTATTGTATATGTCCTCCAAAAGATATTCAAGCAAAAATAGTTGAATATTTAGATTATGAATTGTTAAAGATTGAAGAATTAATAAATAAAGTTCAATCACAAATTAATTTATTAGAAGAATATAAACAGTCTTTGGTTTATCGTGTTGTTACTGGTAAAGTTGATGTTCGTGAGGTAGAAGTATGATTTCTGACACTAGAGAGAAAGCATTCCAAAAAGATATTTGGGAATATTTAATAAGTATTGGTTATATTAAAAGATCTACAAAGGATTATGATGTTGATTCTTGTTTAGATGTTGATTTAGTATTGGATTTTGTTAAATCCACTCAAAAAGAAGTATGGGAAGTTTTTAGTAATAGATGTAATTCTACACCAGAAGTAGAGTTTAAGAATTCATTAGTAAGGGCAATTAATATACAAGGAACATTAGATGTATTAAGAAATGGGTTCCGTGATTTTGGTACTAATTTTAAATTGTTTTACCCAAAACCTAATACAAATATGAATATTAATTTGATTGAAAAATATTCTCAAAACATTTTTTCAGTAATTGAAGAATTAGAATATGAAAATAAAAATAATGGAAATCGTATAGATTTGGTAATATTTATTAATGGTATTCCTATTTCCACTATTGAACTTAAAGATACTTTTTCTCAAGGAGTTGAAAAAGCAATAAAACAATATAAGGAAGATAGAGATTCTAATGAAAAATTATTTAAAAATTGTTTAATTCATTTTGCAATGAGTGATGAAAAAATTTATATGGCTACTAAACTTCAAGATGAAAAAACAAAATTTTTACCATTTAATAAAGAATTAAGAAATCCTAATATTGAGGGTTTTTATCCTACATCTTACCTTTATACAGAAATTCTTCAACCTAATCAATTATCCAGACTTATTAATAATTTTATTTTTGAAGAAGAAGGAATTACTATTTTTCCAAGATTCCATCAATTAGATTGTGTAAATTATTTATTAAAAGATTCAAAACCTGGAAGAAATTATCTCATTCAACATAGTGCAGGTAGTGGAAAAACTAAAACAATTGCATGGTTAGCTCATTCTTTATTAAGTAAATTTGATGAAAATAATAAAAGAGTTTATGATTCAATTATTGTAGTGTCTGATAGAACTGTTATTGACGGACAACTGCAAGAACAAGTTAAAGCAATTGAAAAAGAGGAAGATATAGTTCAAAAAATAGATAAAAATTCTAACCAATTAGCTAATGAAATATTGGCAGGTGCAGATATTATAGTTACCACTTTACATAAATTTTCTTATATTGTTAGTAAAATAAAAGATATTAAAGATAGAAAATATGCAGTTATTATTGATGAAGCACATTCTTCTCAAACTGGAACTCATGCAAGAAACTTAAGAGGTGGATTGTCTGATGGACATATTGATGAAGATGCTTATTTTGAAGCAGAAGATGAAATTGATAAACAGATTATTCAAGAAATTGAAAGATCTAGAAATACCCAAAACTTATCATTTTTTGCATTTACAGCTACTCCTAAACAAAAAACTTTACAAATGTTTGGTCGTAAAAACGAATATGGTAATTATATACCTCATCACATTTATTCTATGAAACAAGCTATTAAAGAAGGATTTATTCTTGATGTTTTAAACTATTATTTAACTTATCCAACTTATTTTAACTTAATTAAAAAAGTTGATGATGACCCAGAATATGATAAAGATAGAGCCATAATGTTAATGAAAAGATTTGTAGAGAGACACCCTCATTCAATTCATGAAAAAACAAAAATTATTTTAGACCATTTTATGAGTTCTACTTATAAAAAAATAAAGGATAAAAATAATAAAGGATTGGCTCGTGCTATGCTCGTTACAAGTAAAAGAAAACAAGCCGTATTATATAAATTAGAGTTTGATAGGCAGATTAAAGAAAAAAATTTACCTATTGAAACATTAGTTGCATTTAGTGGTTCAATATTACATGATGGTGAAGAATATACTGAAATTTCTATGAATGATTTACAAAACCAATCTATTAAGGAGGCATTTAAAAAAGACCCTTATAGAATTCTTATTGTTGCAGATAAATATCAAACTGGATTTGATGAACCATTATTACATACTATGTATGTAGATAAAAAACTAAATGGTGTTAAAGCTGTGCAAACATTAAGTAGACTTAATAGAACTTATCCTAATAAAAAAGATACTCTTGTACTGGATTTTGCAAACAAAACTTCTGATATTCAAGAAGCATTTTCAGATTATTATGGAGAAACTATTTTAACTGAAGCTACTGATTATCATACATTATATGATTTAATGGGTAAATTATTTGGATTCTATTTATATAATCAAGAGGATGTTGATAAATTTGTTAAATCTCGTAGAAGTGGAGTTAATCAACAAGAATTACATAATCAGTTAAATGAGGTTGTTAAGAAATTTTTAGATAAAGATATCAATGAGCAAGGAGAATTCAAAAGAACCCTTAGAAGATATCAGAACCTTTATTCTTTCTTACATCAATTATTGCCTTTCCCTGATTTGTTGCTTGATAAATTGTTTGAATATAATAGTTTTTTAAATAAAAAACTCCCAACAATTAATGACCCTTTACCAATTAATGTTCTCGAAAATATAGATATGAGTTCTTATAAAATTGATACTGGTTATGAAATTGAATCTCTTAGTTTAAATAAAGATAAAGGGGAATTAACTCCTGTAGGTGGAGGTACTAATAGTCCTCGTCCTGAAAACAAAGAAAAATTATCTGAGATTTTAACAACCATTAATAAAAGATTTGGAACCGATTTCACAGATGAAGACTCTGTAAACTTCTTTAATGATGTTGAAAATAAAATTATTTCAGATACTGTTTTTATTAATCAGTTAAATAATCCAGACAACTCTAAAGAAAATTTAAAAGCAGTATTTGAAGATGTTTTTAATAAAACTATGTTTAGTTTAGTTACTTCTCATTTTAAACTTTATGAAGCAGTTTATGATGAGAATAATAAAGAATTTAAAAATTATTTAGAATCTTTATTATTTAATAAAATTTATGAAAAAAGAGAATCTCTTATTGAGGAATAATTTTTGAATTAAAACCTATCTAAATAAGTCTGTACAAAATCCCAAGTAGTCATAGGACCTTGGGATTCACATTCTTTAATATAATCTTCAATTACTTCGTTTAGCTCTTTTATGTTAAGTTGTATTTGATGTATTGTTTCAAATTCTATAAAGATCTTATTCTGTAATTCTATAGTATTCATATAAACTGGTTTTAATTCCATTTAACCACCTTTTATTTTTTAATTTAGTCTCTTTATTAATAAATGGTGGGGTTTTTATCTATTTTTTCCAAAACTTTTATATAATAAGTCTTTTTTAAATATAACTAACTCATTAAGGCTGTATGGGTGAATTTGCTTAGAGAGAGGAATTACTTCCTCTTTTTAACTAATTTTTTATAAAATAATAACTAACTATTTTTATGGATGATGAAACTTTAATCCAACTTGAATATTTAAAAATTTCGCCCAATAGACAAAAGGTGTTAAAATCATTTAATGGTGAAATTTTAAGGCCATATCAGATAAGCGATATGACTGGACTTAACAAAAGTACAGTAAGTAAAACCCTCAGCCAATTAAAAGACAATGATTTTATTTACTTGTTAAATCCTACATACTCTTTAACACGATTAATATAAACTAACACCAAAAGGTGAAAAGTATGTTAAGCTTATAAGACTACTCACTTAAAATACATAATTTTCTACATTTTTTAATTTTTTTCTTTTCAAATGCTCTTTCTATTTTTTTATATTTATTAACAATCATACAATTATTTGTAAATAAATAATTTTCACACACTGATGAAAAACCTCCCTATTTATTTACACACTCTCGCAATTGTTTAGATTAAAAAAGAAACTCAAATCAAACTAAACCAAGTCTAAGACTATTTTTAATTCTTTTTTAGTCTTAACAATTCAATAATTCATCACAAGAAGTAGCTATGAAATCAATATGTATATCTAACACTTCTTCTATTTCTTCATTTGTTAATTCAT
>JAZLLL010000013.1:0-2592 GCA_045598125.1 Methanobrevibacter sp.
TAATAAAGGATGAAACAATGATTATTGAAACATTATCTAAAGAACTTAATATAAGACCTAAACAAGTAGAAAATGTAATAAAACTAATAGATGAAGGAAATACAATACCTTTTATTGCAAGATATAGAAAAGAACTTACTGGCTCTTTAGATGATGAAATACTCCGTAATTTTGATAGTAGACTTAAATATCTTAGAAATCTTAAAGAAAAAAAAGAACAAGTAATAAAAAGTATTAAAGAACAGGGCAAATTAACAAAAGAGCTTAAAGATAATATAGATAATGCAAAAACCCTTGTTGAAGTTGAAGATTTATATAGACCATATAAACAAAAAAGAAGAACACGTGGAACAATAGCTAAAGAAAAAGGACTTGAAGAATTAGCAGAAATTATTTTAACACAGAAAATAAAAAGTCCTATTGAAGAAATAGCTGAGGAATTTATAAAAATAAATGAAGAAGATGATTCTAAATCTGTGCATAATATTGAAGAAGCTATTGATGGGGCAAAAGATATAATTGCAGAAATAATATCTGATAATGCTCAATTTAGGTCACTTATTAGAGAAGTAAGTTTTGAAGATGGACAAATAAATTCTAAATCAAAAAAGGATGATGAAAATTCAGTATATGAAATGTATTCAGACTATAGTGAAAATATTTCTAATATAGCAAGCCATAGAATATTAGCTATTAACCGTGGTGAAAAAGAAAAAATTCTTAGAATAAAAATAATAGCACCTGAAGAAGAAATTCTTAGCTATTTAAAAAGACATATTCTTATAAATAAAGGAACACCAACACAACCACAATATAACAAATATACTGAAAAAATCCTAGTAGACACAATAGAAGATTCATATAAACGTTTAATTAGACCAGCTATTGAAAGAGAACTTAGAAATCAGTTAACAGAAAATGCAGAAGATAAATCTATTAAAGTCTTTTCTAAAAATTTAGAACAATTATTAATGCAACCCCCAATAGTAGATAAAGTTGTTTTAGGATGGGACCCTGCATTTAGAACAGGTTGTAAATTAGCTGTCGTAGATGGAACAGGAAAAGTTTTAGATACCGCACTTGTTTTTCCAACAGAACCTCAAAATAAAATAACTGAAACAAGCACTATTGTTCGTGATTTAATTTTTAAATATGATATTGATTTAATAGCTATTGGAAATGGAACTGCTTCAAGAGAATCTGAAGAAGTAGTCGCAGATATTATAAAAGATTTGGATACTCAATATGTTATTGTAAATGAAGCAGGAGCAAGTGTTTACTCTGCAAGTAAACTAGCTTCAGAAGAATTTCCTGATTATAATGTAGGTGAACGTAGCGCTATTTCAATAGCTAGACGATTACAAGACCCTCTTGCAGAACTTGTAAAAATTGACCCAAAATCTATTGGAGTAGGACAATACCAACATGATATGAACCAGAAAAAACTTGGAGAATCTCTAGATAAGGTAGTAGAAAAATCTGTAAATGAAGTAGGAGTAGATCTTAATACTGCATCAATATCCCTAATGGAACATGTTTCTGGAATAAGTAAAACAGTTGCTAAAAATATTCTTAATTATAGAGAGGAAAATGGTAAATTCACATCACGTGAAGAATTACTTAAAGTAAATAAATTAGGTCCGAAAGCTTATGAACAATGCGCAGGATTTATGAAAGTAAAAAATAATGAAAATCCTCTAGATAATACTACAGTACATCCTGAATCATACCAAGCTACTAAAGATTTACTTAAATCATTAGGTTATTCACTTGAAGATTTATCTAATAAAAAAATAAAAGAATCAGATTTAGATTTAACTGATACAGAATATGAAAAATTAGCTATTGACCTAAATATTGGAGAATTAACTCTCAGAGATATTGTAAATGAACTTACAAAACCTGGCCGTGACCCAAGAGATGAAATGCCTCAACCGATTCTTAGAAAAGATGTATTAACAATGGAAGACTTAGAAGAAGGAATGATTTTAAGTGGAACTGTTAGAAATGTAGTGGATTTCGGGGCATTTGTAGATATTGGAGTTCATCAAGATGGTCTTGTACATATCTCACAACTTGTAGAAAATAAATTCGTAAAACATCCACTTGATATTGTATCTGTAGGAGATATAGTTGAGGTAAAAGTCTTAGATGTAGATATTGAAAGGCATAGAATACAGTTAAGTATGATTATTTAATTAAAAATTAGGAAAAATATATATCATTAAAACGAAAATTAATGTTCTAATATCCAATTATAAACTCTTTTACAATTATTTTGGTCTCTAAATTTAAAGAAAGTATCAACTCTTTCTTTATATTTATCTTCCATTTTACAATCCTTTTCTACATATTCTATAATTTTATTAACTAAATCATCTTCATTACCTATTAAATCTCCAAAACCCATTGTTTTAAAATCAAAATAACCTTTATCATAATGGTATTCATCAGCATATTGATAATAAATAATTGGTTTTTTAAGATATGCAAAATCAAATGCTACAGAAGAATAATCTGTAATCAATAAAGATGACTCATTAAAAAGTTTTTGATATGATTCTTGACTTATAATAATATTATCATTAAATT
>JAZLLL010000014.1:0-2341 GCA_045598125.1 Methanobrevibacter sp.
TATAATATACTCAGAAATAATTGTGCAGATAAATATAATTTTATGGGTATAGTTGTAATGTTTTTTTAACATGATATTCTTATCAAATTTAAAAAATTATTTAAATTTGAGTTTTTATTAAAAATATTACATTCAATCTAAAATTGAAATGTAAATTATAATTATATTATTACGAAAATTAAGGAGATATTGTTATGGCTATTTGTCAAGGAAAATCAACCAGATCCCCTTCTGGTGCTAGAAGAGTTGCAAACCGTGGAAAAAGAAAATCTGAGTTAGGTAGAGAATCTGCTGAAACTAAATTAGGTGAAAAAAACTTAAGAAAAATCAGAACTCGTGGTGGAAACGAAAAACTCAGATTAGCTCAAGATAATAAAATTAATGTTATCGATGCTGATGGTAATGCTAAAACTGTAGAAATCTACGGTGTAGTTGAAAACACTGCAAACCCAAACTATGTAAGACGTAATATCATCACTAAAGGTGCAATCGTAGATACTGAAGCTGGAAAAGCTAAAGTTACTTCTAGACCTGGTCAAGATGGTGTTATTAACGGAGTTTTATTATAAATAAACTCTTTTGATTTATTGAATTCTTTGAATTCATTTTTTCTACTTTTTTTTAGTTTTTTAGATTATTTTTTTAGTTTTTTAGTTTATTTTTAGTTTATTTTTATTGTCATTTTTTCAGATTGTAATTTGAAAAAACATGTTTTATAGTAATATTTATTTAATATTAAAATAATAAATTATAATGTTATAATTATTAATTATTAAAATTAAGGAGATATTATGAAAATAGGAATGTCACATGGTGCTGGTGGAGAAGTTATGGGTAATTTAATCTCAGAAACTATTCTTAATAATATATCTAAAAAAGCAGTTGGGGATGGTTTGGGATTAGATGCATTAGATGATGGTGCAACAATACCTATAGGGGACTATGAAATTGTTGTAACTACTGATGGACATACTGTAAATCCTTTATTTTTCCCAGGTGGTGATATTGGACGAATTTCTGCTGCTGGAACTATTAATGATGTTTCAGTTATGGGTGCTAAACCTTTAGCTATTTCTAATGCTATGATTTTACAAGAAGGTTTTCCAATTGAAGATTTAGATAAAATTGTTAAATCTATGAATGAAACTTGTGAAGAAGCAGATGTTGCAGTAATTACTGGTGATACTAAAGTTATGGAACAAGATAAACTTGAGGGTATTGTAATTGTTACTACTGGTATTGGAATAGCTAAAAAAGGAGAAATTGTTAAAGATTCTAGTCTTGAAGTTGGAGATAAAATTATTATAACTGGAACTGTGGGGGACCATGGTATGAGTTTAATGTCCTTTAGAGAAGGTTTTGGTTTTGAAACAACTTTAGAATCTGATGTTGCTCCTATGTGGGGAATTATTCAAAAAGCCCTTGAAGTTGGAGGTGTAACCGCTATGAAAGATCCTACTCGTGGAGGTTTAGCTAACTGTATTAATGAAATGGCTAAGAAATCAGGTGTTGGAATTTTACTTCAAGATGATGCGATTCCAGTAAGAGAAGAAGTTAAAGCAGTTTCTGATATGTTAGGTATTGATCCTTATGAAGTAGCTAATGAGGGTAAAGTATTGATGGGTGTTAAAGCAGATAAAGCAGAAGAAATTTTAGCAGCCATTAAAACTGATAAATATGGTAAAAATGCGGCAATTATTGGGGAAGTTACTGATGATGACCATGTTTTAATTGAAACTGCTATTGGAGGAGTTAGAATTTTAGAAACTCCTATTGCTGATCCAGTTCCTCGTGTATGTTAATAATTAATTTAGGATTATTCTTATTGTTATTAAATAGGTGAAATTATGGGGTTATTTATTAAAAGAGTTTTTGCATATATAATTGATTTTTTTGTGGTTTCTGCATTTATGTGGCTTTTATCATATATTGCTTATTTTGCTATAAACTATTTTAATGTCTTCCAAGTTTATCAATATGCAATTTTTATCCTTCCAGTTTTAATAATTCTTTACTTTACTATTATGGAAGGAACTATTGGTGCAACTGTAGGTAAGAGATTAATGTTTATTGAAGTTGTCTCTACAAGAAGAAGTTATTACTCAAATAAAACTAAAGTTTCTTATTCTCAAGCATTTATTAGATCTATTTCTAAAATTTTTTGGGTTCCAATTATTTTAGATGTTATTCTTGGTAAAATATCTGGTAATGTTAGAATTTTAGATAAGATATCTAGGACTGAGGTTGTTCAAGAACAATTAAATCAATCACACTATTATTATGGTAGAAATTATTAGTTTTTTATTTTTCTTTTATATTTTTTTTAAGTTTTTTTTATTAT
>JAZLLL010000015.1:0-2946 GCA_045598125.1 Methanobrevibacter sp.
ACAACGTGAATTAAGACCTTTTTATTTGATTAAAGATGCTAATAGAAAAGTAATAGTTGTTAATCGTCCTTTAAAATCAATGAAGTTGGATAACGGAATTATATTATATGGGATTGTAGATTTTATAATGAATTTATAATAGGATTAATGCTACTATATTATGATACTTGTTATAACTAAATATAAAAATAACTAAAAGAGACATTTTTATCACGCAACAAATGTTGAGTGTGTAGTTTGTCTTGAAAGAAGATAGGACAATTGAGATCCTGAACAAAAAGTTTGACCATCTAAATACTAAAAAAATGTATACAAATAAAAATATGAAATATGTTTAGAAGCCAATCCAAAGTATAAATGGAAAAATAAAATAAAGAAGTAAATATAGGATAGTGAATATAAAATGTATTAGTACGTGGGAATATATCAATAATATAATCAAATGTGTTAAACAAATTGCCTCAAATGTGTTAAATGGATTACCGTTTTAATAAATTTAGGACAACTTAGGAGTTATAAAGCTCTTAAATTGTCTTTTTTATTTGAATTTATAAAAAGACAAATTCAAGTTTCAACCTAGGAACGAAACTATTAAATACATATGTATAGGGTAACATGTCGAGCCTAATTACCTATTGGTGTCACAAGGTGGTGTTAAAACAATCAAAATGCATTAGTACGTGGGAGCATATCAGTAAAAAATATTTTAATAGGATAAATGTTATGAAGATGTGTTAGCAATTCTTTTAAAACTAAATTTTATGGTTTGAGCGCAAACGTGATGCTAATGTTTTAAAAACGTAGTGCAAGCGTGATAATATATAGTTGACAAGTGCGCGCAAACGTGATAAAATGGTATTAAATAAAAAGGAGTAGTTTATGGATAAAGAAAAAGATGTTATTTATAAAAGAAAAGTATACGATAAAATGTCAGAATGGAAAAATAAATATGCTCCAGATTACGCTTTATTTCTAAAGGGGGCAAGGCGTGTTGGTAAGTCGACACTAGCAAATAATTTTGGTAAAGAAAATTATAAGTCTTATATAGAAATAAGATTCGATAAAACTCCTGATGAAATAAAAGATTTATTTGTAAATTCTTTAGAAGATTTAGATATGTTTTTTACTAAATTACAAATTTTTTATGGAATTAAGTTATACGATAGAGAATCATTAATCATTTTAGACGAAATTCAGTTGTTTCCACTTGCTAGACAAGCACTAAAAACATTATTAGAAGATAAAAGATACGATTATATAGAAACTGGTTCTTTGGCTTCGATAAAGAAAAAGTCAAAAGATATATTGATTCCTTCAGAAGAATATCATATAAATGTTTATCCAATGGATTTTGAAGAATTTTTATGGGCAAAAGGTGATGATTATTCTTATGAAATCATGAAAGAACATTTTTCAAAATTAAAGCCACTTGGAGTTATTAATCAAAGTTTTATGCAATTATATAGAGAATATATGTTGGTAGGTGGAATGCCGCAATCTGTAAAAGCTTATCTAAAGAAGAAAGATTTTGGAAATGTTGATTTTGTAAAACAAAATATTATTAATTTATATGAAAGTGATATGGATATTCAAAAAGAAGAAAATCCCACTTATGTTAAAAATTTCTTTTGGCATATACCTTCGGAATTATCAAATCGTGATAAAAAATATAATTTGACTCACATTGATCCAAATGCTAGATTAAGAGAATACAAAAATCCAATAAACTGGTTAAATGAAGCTATGATAATAAATTTAGCCCAGAATGTAAATGATCCCTCAGTAGCATTTAATTTATCAACAATAGATCCTGCATTTAAATGTTATATGATGGATACAGGATTATTAATATCTCTTGCATATAAAAATAAAGATTACCTAGAAAATGAACTTTATCGTGCAATTTTATTTGATAAACTTCATGTTAATGAAGGTATGATTGTAGAAAATATAACTGCTCAAGCATTAAAAGCAAATGGGAATGAAATTTATTATTTTAAGAAAGTTGATAAAGAAACGAAAAAAACAGTTCTTGAAATTGATTTTTTAATTAGAAGAGAAAATAAAGTTGTACCTATAGAAGTTAAATCATCCAAAGTAGATTCATATGAATCGTTAAAAAAGTTTAAAGAAATGTTTAATTGTAAAATAGGTTTACAGTATATTTTATATGATGGAGATATAAAACGAAATGGAGAAATAATATATTTACCATATTATATGGCATCTCTATTATGATGTAACATATAATATTATAAAATAATAGAGTATTATATTTTTTTGTTGATATGTTTCCTCTTACATCTCACGTTGAAACTGTAATTTGTCTTTCACGAAAAACCACAAAATAAGTTAATTTTTAATGATTTTTAGGCTATTTTTAGGTATTTTACCAGAAATAGTCCTTTTTTTATTGCAAAAATCAAAAAGACTTTTTACAGTTTCAACCCTACGTTGTAACGAGAAATACCCTTTGTTAAGGGAAACATATCGATAGAATTTAGCATAAGTAATAATGATTAAACCAATGTATTGTATGATAATAGCTATCAAATAATTAATGAAACAATTGAATTTAACGACTATAGAAGAAATTTAACCTATAAGAGATAATGGTGTATATAAAACAGATAATAAAAATAATTTACCAATTGTCGACCGATTTTGAAGTCTTGTCTAATTCTTTAAAAAAGATTTGAAAACAAACCAGGGTATAAAGGATAAAGACGATGTGGTCCAAATTTGAGAGTATATTATTTTAAAGACTATTAGGAAAAAAGTATGAAGCATTAATTTGTTATCTATAAACCTAAATTCCTAATAAAAATTATACACGTATTTTTATAGCGTTATTAACCTTGTTTTAAGGAAAAATAACGCTTTTTTTGTTATTTGCTTGACTTTTTTGTTTAATACGTGTATAATTATACACGTATAGGAGATATA
>JAZLLL010000016.1:0-13268 GCA_045598125.1 Methanobrevibacter sp.
AATCTTTTAAAAAAATAATTGGTGAAAAAATGATTAGTATTTCAACAATTCGAACCTATATGTATTGTCCTATGAAATTATATATTCAACATAATTTAAATGAAAATATTGAAAATACAATTTTTATAAATAAAACTATTAAAGATTTAAGAATAGACTTACAAGATATAACTCAACGAAACATCAGAAGTATTAAAAAAGAAATGGAAATTCCAAAAATAGAACAAGAATTATCAAAACAAATTGAAGATTATATCCAAACAACATTTGACATACTTGA
This sequence comes from Methanobrevibacter sp., assembly GCA_045598125.1. GTDB lineage: Archaea > Methanobacteriota > Methanobacteria > Methanobacteriales > Methanobacteriaceae > Methanobrevibacter. The sequence continues at coordinate 281 of JAZLLL010000016.1, forward strand.
AGAACATAAAGAAGAAGAGTTAAGAAAAAATAAAAAATTATATGAAAAAGAAGATTTAAAACAAAACCCCCAAGATTCACTTAGCAAACTATATAAAAATTATGAAAAAGATATTAAAGAACTAAAAGAAATTAAAGAGAATTTAATTAACGAAATATATTTTAATATAAAAATATTAGCATTAAAAACTAAAAAAGGAATGGATTTACTTGATAAAAACGGAGATGAAATATCTGAGATGTTTTTCCCAACTTGCATGTATAGCTATTTAATAAGAGATATAAGTTTAGAACTCGTAGGAAACATAGATAAAATTGAAATAATAAATGGCAATTACATCCCTATTTTACTTAGACAATCCAATCCCCCCATGAAAGGAACCTGGGATAGTGATACAATTGAAATAATAGCTAATGCCATATTAATAGAACAAGAATTTAATACATATGTTAGTGCAGGTTTTGTAGATTATCTTAAATTAGGAGAACGTAGAATTGTTTTAATTAATCAAGAACAAAGAAAAAGTTTTTTTAGAATATTAACTAATATAAATGAAATAATAGATAAAGGAACAGTACCTAAAATTAAAATCAATTTAAATAAATGTAAAAACTGTGAGTATTTAGAAAAATGTGAAAAAAATAAATAAGGCCTATTTAAATAAAATCTATTTAAGAATCAGAATAAAAGTTTAAAAAACAATAATTAAAATAAACAGATAATAAAGGGAATAAAAAGATATAAGGTAACTAAAGCAATTACAGTAATAACAACAATTAAACCAATGTGCATCTTTTTCCAAGCTAAAATTCCTGCAACAATAGCTCCAACAAGTCCAACAAACCAATACTGACTATCAACTGTTAAAACACCCGGACAAATTAAAGCTGCTAATGCAGTATATGGAATTAAGTTTAAAAATTTTTCAACTTTAGGAGGAAATTCTATTCTACCTACAAATACCGCAGGAAGAAGTCGTGGAATAAATGTAACAAAAGTCAAAGAGAGAATTAAAATAAGTATGTTCATTCTACTTCACCACCCTTACTCAAATAATCTTCCCACTCTTTAGGTTCCTCTTCTTCCGAATCTTCAACAATATACAAACCAATGAAAGATCCTAATAAAATAGATACAATTAATGTCCAATTAGAACCTAAAATTGCTTGTAAAATACAATTTAATATAGCAGTTATAATTACTACAATACCCATACGATGATTATCTTTAATAGCAGGAACAAGAATCGCAACAAATAATGCATATAAAGATATATTAAAACTATTAGCAACTATAACTGGAATAATATCATAAATACAAACTCCAATAATTGCACCTAAAATCCAAGAAAACCATGCAAAAAGAGCCAATCCTAAATAAAACCATATGGATTTTTCTTTGTTCAAAGTAAATACTGCAAAAGATTCATCCACAACCAAATGAGCAGATAAAACATTCAAATTAGTATTACTCTCTTCAATTTGATTATAAATACAAGTATTCATGATAAAATATCTTAAATTAATAATAAAATTAGTTAAAACAATAGCTATGAGAGATGCACCTTGAGCTAACATAGTAGTTGCAATAATCTGTCCTGCTCCAGCATATACTAAAATAGACATAGAGACTGTTTGAAGAGGTGTTAAACCTGCTTGAGTAGCAAGAACGGCATAGCCCATACCCATTGGAATATAACCAAAAGAAATAGGGATAGATTGTTTAGCACCACCCCAAAATTTATCTTTTTTACTATTAATTTAAAACAACCCCATATTCATTTAATAGATAAAAATAATCTGCTAAACCCCATATTAATCAGACTAAAATATTAAAAATTAATATTTATAAATATAAGTAAATAAATTTAACTAATTATTATAAAAACATGAAAAAATACTAAAAAATATTATATTAAACTAAAAAAATAAATAAAAAACTAAAATAATTAAAAAAATAATTTTAATAAAAGATAATTATATTCAAAATTTATTCTTTCCTTTTAATCTTTTAACATCAAAAACTGCAGTATTAGCTATTGACATAACTGCCATAACTCCTGCTTGAGTAGGATCTGTAACAACTAAATCTGCCACTTCCGTAACACTTCCAGGCATATTTAAAGTTATAACAATTATATCTTTTTCTGACTTTAATTTACTAACTGCATCAGAAATTTTACCCCCCATTAAAGAACCTGCAAGAACTAACGTTTTAACACGAGGCAATCTAGATAATGCATTAACTGCTTCAGCAATATCTTCTTCACCAACTAAAGGAATAGTATCTACACTAATACGCTCTCCACGAATATTATGTCTATCTGCTTCAGCAATAGCACCACTTGCTACTGCAGAAACTTGAGCTCCACCTCCAAAAATAATAATTCTTTTACCATAGATATCATTTAAAGAACCATGACACTCTAATTCTATAACAGAATCCAAATTTTTTAGTTCTTCAACTAAGTTATCTATCTCATCAACATCATCAAGCTCTAAATTAACTGTTCCGAAGTCAACTTGTTCAACATAAACATGAGCATAAGAAATATTAATACCATACTTAGATATAATATCAGTAATTTCTCCCAAAACACCTTCTTGTTCTTTAGTTTTAATTGTTAGTGCATAATTTTCCATAAAATCCTCTATAACAATATTTATAATTAAAATAAAATATTAAATAAAATACAACTTAAATAAATGAGAAAAATAAACCTATAAAATCAATTATTTATTCATCCTATCTTTTTCTACATTTAATTTAATAGTTTTAAGCTCATTTTGAGCTTTTTTAAATAAGTTTAAAAAACTTTCATCATCATTAACAGTTATTACATCTAATCCCAATTCTCGATGTATATCAATCCAAGATTCATCAAAAACAGGAATCTCAAATTTAATAGTTTCTGCAGTTTTATTAACTACAATAAGATTCCTATATGGAAAATCAGTTTCAACAATATAACCACCGAGACTTATAACATGATAAGGCCTTAAAGCAAATTTCATAAAAATCACCTAAATCAATAATCCTAAACTTATTCCAAGAACTCCAAATAATGAAGTTATAATTACAACAGGATAAAATTGTTTATTAGTAAAAACTGGAGAAAAAGCACTAAATATACCCATAAAAAGTACAAAAATTAAAGCAACAATTATACAAAGAATAAATCCTAAAGACAATAAATTTGGAGTTATTCCTAAGAACAATACAGAGTATAAAGAAGATAAAGTGAAAATCATGAAACCTCTAGTAACATAAATATATGTACGATATTTAGAAGCAAACTCCATATAAGGACCATCAATAACATCTGCTTTAGCTTTAACAATATTAAATGGATACTCATTTAACATAATCATTAAACCTATAAAAAAGACAATTGTTCCAATTATCCCAGCTAAAGTAAAAACAAAAGGACCATGTAAATGTTGATATACAACAATATCACCTAAAAAAATACTATTACTCATTACAGCAGGAATAAATAAAGCCAAATATAAAGGAAATGATCCAAATGCAATCATTCTAAGAGATCTATTAGAACTTATATCTTCAAGATAAGATGATAACATATTGATTCTTTCTGCGCCTTTAACATGATCAGGAAATCTAAGACCTGAAGACATTACAGATTTAGATAAAGACCCCATTAAAACATAAGCAATTTCCTCTACTTTTAAGAATCCAACAATAGCTATTAAGCTAGAAAACAATAAAAAACCATAATTAAATGGTATTAATGCTAAAAATACTAAGAATACAACAATAAAACAAAGAATAGGCATCGCTTTATATAAACCTGGAACTGGAGAGTTAGGTTCTACTGATTCTTTATATAAAAATTTAACAGAAGCCCATAATCCAGAACTTGTCACAGGAGGGCCAATTCTTTGTTGAATCCTTGCATGAATATACTTCCTTTCAATTCCAGGGATTAAAACTCCTACAAATAAAGCTATAAGTAGAAGAATAATTACTTCTAAAATTGAATAAATAATTGTAAGATATGACATTTCTTTTCCTCATTTAATTGTTTAAAAATCTAATGAATATTATACTGCAATATTGATTTATCTAATTGTTTATGACTTTCATAATCATATACTTCAACTGCTCTATCAGAACAAGTAAAACAGGGATCACATTGAACAATACACAATTGAGCATCAGTAATATGACTTCCAATAGATGCATATTGCATTGCACCAATATTAGACATGGATGGAGTTCTAATAATAGAACCTCTAACTCGCCCATCTTCTATAGAATAAGAATGATATAAAGTTCCTCTAGGAACTTCAATATAACTTTTAATAATATCAGTATCAATCATATCCCAAGATCTATCTACTACTTTTCCTTTAGGAATATCATTAATAGCTTGGCGAATAATTTTTATAGATTCTACTGATTCAAAAACTCTCATAAGAAGATTAGATTTAACATCACCCTCATTTTGAGTTACAACATCATAATCAAAATAATTATACTCAAACATATCAGTCCTTAAATCTTTTTTTACACCCGTAGCACGTAAAGTTGGACCCGAAACTGCTAATTTAATTGCTTGTTCTTGAGAAATAACTCCTACTCCAGTTATTCTTGAAATTAACATAGTATCACGAGTAAATCTATCTGTAAACTCAGTGAGATTTTTTTCAACAATATCCATACCTTCAGAGATTTTTTCAATTTTAAAATTATCCAAATCACACCTTGGTCTTACACCACCTATTATAGAACATCCATACTGAACACGATTACCTCCAATCATATGCAAAAGTTCCATTATAGTCTCTCTCATATAAAATATTCTCATTGAAAAAGTTTCATGCCCTAACACTTCACAACCATGAGCAAGATAAAGAAAATGACTATGTAACCTTTCTAATTCACCCATTATAACACGTATGTAAAGAGCCCTATCAGGTATTTCAATATCTAAACCTAATTCTGCAGTCCTAACAGAGTTCCAAACATGAGCATTAGAACAAATCCCACAAACTTTCTCCGTAAGCATATTTGCCTTTTCTACAGGCAAACCTTCCATAATACGTTCAATTCCTCTATGGTTTACACCAATAGTAATCTCAGCATCTTTTACAATTTCATCTTCAACAAAAAATCTTACACGATAAGGTTCAAGAGCAGCAGGATGAACTGTACCCATTTGGATTTCTGTTTCTATAATTTCTTGGGTTTTAGCTTTTTTTTCTTCCATAATTTCATCCTCAATAAATATTTAATCAGCACTTAATAAATGAGGTAAAGCTGCAACAACTCCAGATAAAACATCTTGAGGTCTAACAGCACACCCTGGAACTTTTGCATCAACAGGAATAATATTTTCAACAGGACCCTCGATTTCTTCAGAAGGAATATCTCCATGAATATTTTTATAAACTCCCCCCATAATTGCACAAGCTCCTGCAGCTACAACAAGCTTAGGTTTTGGAATAGCATTATAAATATCTTCTAAAGGTTTTCTATTTTGTTTAGTAACTGGACCTGTAACAACTAAAATATCTGCCTCTCTAGGATTCCAAGTTAAAAAAACATTATATTGCTCAGCATCAAACTTTGGAGATAAAACAGAGTTTACAATCTCAATATCACATCCATTACAACCTCCAGTGTAAACTAACATAATATGAATTGATTTAGCTCTTGAATGTGTCTTAAGACTCATCTACTCCCACCTCATTAATTTCTAAATTTTCACTATCCTCTAAATTCTTATCATCAACAATTATATTTTTTCTAGATAAAACAGATTTATCCGAGATATATTGAGCAATAAATGCCATTTTATCTTCAGATATTTTAATTGGTTGACTCAATAAATTATTTGGATCAATATCTTTATCCCCTACATTATTTGGATGAATTGATCCTGATTCTTCATATAATGCATAAATAGGGCAAAAATCATGACACCAATAACAAACAACACATTTTTGAGGATTAAGTTCTGGAACTTCTGTTTTTTCCCAACCATTAGATAATTTTACAGGATATTGCAAGGATTTCATAGCAATAGCACCAGTAGGACAAACATTTGAACAACCCCCACAACCAATACATGCATGTTCATTTACTTTATTCTCTGGTTTTATTTCACCATTAAGAATAGCATTACGCATTTCAATATCAGTTACTCTGTCTGAAGCAAAAAATATTCTTTTAAAATTATCATAAGCCCCATTCAACATTATTTCTAATAAGTTTTTCATTTAAACACCTATTAATCCCATATACTTCTAGCTAATACTATTTTGTAACATCCTTAAATTTCCTTTCAAAAATAAATGCTTTTGAAGGACAAATATTTCGACAAGCCCCACAATAAATACATTTATTCTCATCAACCTCATACTTAAAATCACCAACAATGTTTTTAACATCATAATCAGAAGGTATTTTTAGAATTGCTTCTTCAGGACATATTTTTTCACATAATCCACATTTAATACATAATGTTTCATCTAAAAAATTAAATCCTCCACTAATTTCTTTTTTGACAACTGTAGTTTTAGGAATTGCATTTTTAGGACAATGAATAGCACAAGTTTCACACATTATACATTTATCTAAATCAACTGAAACAGTCCCTCGTTTAATGAGTATTGCATTTTCAGGACAAAACTCTGCACATATCCCACAAGAAATACAATCTTTAGATACTTCACCATTCCAACTAATATTTTCAATATTTCTTGCTTTCTTCTGATTACATTTATTAATACATAATCCACAGGATACACATAATCCTGAAAGTTTAGATTTTTCAGTTTCTCTTAAAGTGCCCACAGGACAAACTTCCACCGCAAGTAATCTTTTTTCTTTATTTTGATAATTATCCTCATCTAATTGAGGATCATAACGTAAACTTGATTTAACTTTATTTATAGAACCATTATTTAATGTTTTAGCACATAACCCACAATTCAAACAAGATATAATATTCCCATTCATTCTTTGATTTAATTTATTAACAACAACTTTAAAATTATCTAAAACAATGGCATTATTTGGACAATTATGATAACAATTTAAACATAAACTACATTTATCATTATTAATTACTCCTGCATTAATAGCACCAGTAGGACAAATATCTTCACAAACCCTACAATTAGTACAAATATTATCTTGCTCAATATTTACTTTTATAGCACCAGTAGGGCAATAATAAGAACATCTACCACAAAGTTCACATTCTTCAAGATTAGTATTTACAGAAAGTCTCTTAGCTAATTTTTCGGATTTTACAGGTATTTCCATATTTTCAATCTTATTTAGTCCTGCTTTAGGTAAAACTGATTTAAGAGAATTAAGTAATTTTTGTTGTTTATCTTCAACTAAATCATAAGCATCCATCCTTGCATGATCTGGACAAACTTCTTCACAAACTCCACATCTTGAGCAAATACCTTTTACAATACCATCTTCAATATGAATGCTTTCGATAGGACATGTGAATTCACATACCCCACAACCATTACATCGAGCTTTATCTACAACATATCCCCCATACTTATTTTTGAATATAGCATGGTTAGGACAAGCTTCATAACAGGCACCACAACAGATACAACTAAAAGATTTACCCCCAATATTACGTATAGCTTCAGTAGGACAATTTTTAATACAATCCCCTCTACCTCCACAATTTTTAACTGATAAAAACATGATTTTCCTTCCATTATAAAATTAATTCATAAATAAGTAGAGTCAATTAACTATCACCTTTAGCAAAATTTCCAAAAATTAAACTACTTAATACCATACCAATAATTGCAGATATGAATGCAGTAGCTATCGGAAAATCACTATAAACTGGAAATTGACCTAAATTTAAAGACATTAAAAGAGAACCAATTAAAAGAGCTACAATAGCACTAAAGCTAAATTCAAAACTATCTTTTTCAGTTCTATGAATCCTTGATCCAATAACTAAACCAAAAATAAACCCAAAAATAATAGGTCCAATAACAATAGAAATCATATTAGTGCTCCTTTAATTTTTAAATTGAGAAAATGCAATTACAATTGCACTTAAACCAACAAAAACTTTTAGTCCTACCGCAATATTCAAATAAGGAACAATACCTGCATTAGTAACATCAGGATAATGTAAAATCATCTGAACAGAAGACGGCACTAATCCATAAAAATCAGCACCTACATTATAAAGAAAAGATCCTGCAAAAATTAAACCAATTAAACCTAATGCAATATAAGCAAAGGCTCCAAAAGATTCTAATGTAGATATAAATTCGTGGGAAAGTTTAATAGGAGTTTTATCTAATGTATAAATTAAAACTCCAAAAATAATCCCTCCAGCAATCATAGATCCTCCTTGAAAACCGCCTCCTGGAGTAATATGGCCTCCTAAAATAGTCATTATCCCCATAGCAATCATTATAAAAATTATAGGATAAGTCATAATCCTTAAAATAGGGGATGAATCTTTAGAGTTCCAATTAGCTTTTTTTGAGTTAATCTGAGACTCTAATTTATTTTTATCTTCAACCATTATTCCTCATCTCCATCTTCAAAATTAATTTTTTTATCTTTAATTTGACCTCTTCCAAATACAAGCAAAACTATTAAAACAGCAGTCACTAAAATTAATGACTCACCTAAAGTATCAAATCCTCTCCAATCAAAAACAACTAAAGTAACCATATTTGGAGCAATTTTAGGACCTAAATTATTATACACTAAACTAATTCCAGGAGTTATAAGTTTTTTAAACCCATAAATTGCATCAAATAAACTCACAGAAAATAATAAGGTGGCAATAATCATGAGCATATTTCTTATACTTTCAGCATTATTATTCGCCTTAGACATATTTTAACCCCCAATAAATTATAGCAACAAAAAGACCAAGTGTAACGATTACATAAAACATCATATTATTTAAAGAATCATCTTGTTCACTCTTAAGTTTAGAAGAAATTGGAATATTTGTAAATATTAATACTGCAACAAATAAAATTACCACAATCGCAACAATAAAATTTATATGTCTTAGTAAAATAGCTGAAATGAATAAACAGATAATCACTGTAAGTTCAGCAGCTAAAGCACCAGAAACATTATCTGCAGTAATTGGACTTTTAGAAACTTTAGATTTTAAATTTCTTATAGAATCTACAAAATCATCATAAAATGACATCTAAATCAAACCCCCTGCAAAAGGCATGAATACATTAATTACAATATCAGGGAAAATACCTAAAATTAAACAGATTAAAAGTAAAATTCCAACTGCAAATAAAGAAATTGATGAGATTTTATTATGTTCAAATTTTAAAGAATTTGGTTTTGGTTGTAAATAAACCGTATGGAATGCTTTAACAAAAGTAAAGAATATAACAATACTTATTATAATTGCAACTAATGCAAGTTCAGGTAATCCTGCATTTAAAGCAGCTTGCACAAGCATAATCTTACTTTGAAATCCATTAAATGGAGGAACTCCTGCCATTGAAAATCCTCCAAGTAAAACCATAATTGCCATTTTAGGACTTATTGCTATTAATCCACCTAATTTTCTTGTATCAGAGGTCTTTGTAAGGTAGTAAACAGTACCAAAACCAATGAATAACAATGCAGTTATTATTAATTCATTGATAGCCTGAAACAAAGCTGCTACAATAGATAATTGAGTTCCAATACCAAAACCAAGACCAATAAATCCAAGTTCACCTACAGCTAAAAATGCAATCATTCTTCTAAAATCATTTTGCATTAAAGCCATAGAAACTCCTAAAATCATCCCAAGTAAAGAGAATAGAATTATTGCTGGTTTAATATAAGGCACGTGAATAAATATTCTAAAAATAATTATTCCAAATGAGACCATACAAATTACAGAGAATGCTTGTAATATAGCTGCACCATTAGGTCTTGCCTTACTGTAAACAGCAGATTTGATTGTATGAAATGGAGGTAAACCAGATACATATAACCACCCAAATAGAATCAAAGCAAATGCTATAACAATCCCTGGAGATAAAGGATCCACAACATTATTACTAATTGCAAACACAATATCACTTACATTTACAGATCCAACAGCACCTAATAAGAAACCAATACCTAAAAGCAATATAGGTCCCCCAATAGAACCTAAAATCAAATATTTCAAAGCAGTTTCATATTTTTCCTCAGTACTAGATGCTATTATAATACCTACCTGTGTAAGTGCTACAATCTCAAAAAATACATACATATTAAAGATATCATTAGATAATAAAAGTGCAATTGCAGAAGCTACACCCATAAATATAAGATACAAATAAGGTCCAGAAACTTTTCTTTTTTCACTGAAATAGGTGAAAAGTGATAAGAAAACAACAATTCCAACTAAAAATATAAAAATCCTATTAAAATTGTTAAATATATAAACAATACCTGGACTAAATGAAGATATAGTAGCTAAAGTTAAAGGTAATTTTCCTGAAATTAAAGAAGAATTATGTCCACCAAAATAATGAGTTCCTAAACTAGCAACAATAGCTATAATTGGAAGTACAATAGCTACAATAATAGAAATCCATCTCATAAGTTTATCATAACCTTGTAGCGTATTTACAATTAAAGCAGTGATTATTGGGATTATTACCATTAAAGGAATTAACATGTTCATCATAATTGAACCTCCTTCAATATAAAGTCTCTTTTACTCATTAGTATCACCCAATATTTTTTTAGTACTTAGAGATCCATGTTTTTTATATAAAACCATAGATATTGCTAACATTACTGCCAAAGTACTTGCACCAATAACAATACTTGTAAGGACTAATGCTTGAGGTAACGGATAAGCAGAATTTGCTACAAACCAATCCACAGTAGTATTCCCACCTAAAAAAATAGGAACTACTCCTCCTGTTTTATAAGCTAAAGTAATGATGAATAAATTAACACCTTCTTCAATGAAAGTAATACCAATAATCTTTTTGATAATATTATCAATAAAAATAGCTGCAAAAAGCCCAATAACAATAAAAGCGCCTGAAGCAAATAAACATGCCATTTGAGTATCAAATATCATTAATCATCAACCCTTTTAGTTTTTTGAACAGCTAATGCTATGAAAACTGGTATAATTGCTGCTTCAACAACAACTTGAGTTAAAGCAACATCTGGAGCAAGTAAACATTCAAATAAGAAAGCTACACAAGCACCAGAAATTCCTGTTAAAATAGTTGCTTTGAGTAAATCATTTTGCATAAGAGCAATTATAGCACTAATTATTGCAATTATAATCACTATATACTCAATCATATTATTCATCCTCATTAATTTTTAAAGTAGAAACTGAATATTTATCTTCAGAGTCTTCTTTATTAAATTCTTTGTATTCACCAATAGTGAAATTATCATTATCATGATTACTATTAACAATTTTAGTAATAAATGAATTATTATAATTATCTTCAACATGGAAATATGCATTACTCATAGCATGAGCTAAAAATGGAGCTAAAATAAAATAAATAATTGCAAATAACGGTTGTCCTAAACCAAGAAAAGCAATTACACCTGCAATGTCTATAACTCCAAGAATATGAATTCTTGCATAAACAACATTAGGCATATTTTTATCTAATTTTAAAATACCTAAAGAAGCAATTATAATTAACATTCCAGAGATAATTAAAAGAATAGATTTAATTATTACAAGAGTATCAGTTGAAATTATAAAATCTAACATTTAATCCCCTCTTTTTAATGCTACTGTAAATCCTATTGTTCCAACAATACTTAATAAAAGTAAAGCTAAAGCTATGTCTTTGAAGAATCCAATTCCATAAATAGTACCAAAAGTTACAAGAGCAAGTGAAATCGCAAGAGTAATAGATGAAGTTCCAATAAGCCCCATAGAAACAGATTTATATGAAATAATCCTCATAGACACAATTAAGAAAAGAACTAATGCAATTATTAAAAAACATTCGCAAATCAATAAAAATTCCATCAAGATCACTTTTAAAATTTTAAAATGAATAACAATTATTATAAAAAATAATTAATTAAACAATACTAAACAATAAAAAAAATATTCAAACACTTAACTTATAATACTATTCAAACATTCCTTTAATATACGGTTCAAAAGGAATAATATCCTCCGTATTACGTGGAGTTATAACAGCTACTTTAAGAATTTGATTTTCACTATCTACATCCACTGTTAAAGTCCCAGGAGTTAATGTTATACTATTCGCTAAAAATGTTTGAGATATTTCTCTTTTAAGCTCAGTTTCAATATTAATAACTTGAGGATTATATCTATCTCCTTTAAATATAAGTACACATATATTCAAAGTAGATTTTATGATTTCCCAAATTAAAACAATGAAATAAGCCATCCAATAATAAATCCTAGTTAAAAACATCAGTATAAGCCTCATATTTTTAATAAAGTACATATTACAATACAACAAATATAAAATAGATAATATTTATCATATATTAATTTATTAAATGTATTATTTAAAATTTATAATATTATACAGTACATATATTTATCATGATTATTTATTATAAATCTTTTCATATCTTACTAAAAAATTTATATAAAAACATACTTAATAAGAAAAATTCAAAATCTAAATTTCAAAAAATAGGTTAAAATCAACAAAATAAAACAAACACACTATAAATATTAAACTAACTAACATCAAAATTCCGAAATTCTTATAAACCTTCTTATTTGAAAAAGGGATAAATGGTGAAATCCCATAAGGAGTAAATGAATCTAAAATTATATGAGAAAAAAGACCCAATAATGTTGGATTTAAAAAATTTATAAATGAGAAATTGAATGTATTAAATTTTAAAATAGCTAACATAATTAAAATAAATATAAAGATTAATATTTTTTTATTTACAAATAAAACAGATATAAAAACTAGAATAATTGAAATAGCCTCAAAATTATTATTAAACCAAT
>JAZLLL010000017.1:0-2727 GCA_045598125.1 Methanobrevibacter sp.
GTGATGATGTTAATCATATAAAAAATGTTTTAAGAGCTAAAATTGGAGAAGAGATTCAAATATGTAATCAATCAGAGGGAAAAGACTATAATTGCAAAATAGAAAAAATAGAAAATGATAAAATAATTTGTAATATAGAAAAAAGTATAGATAATAATACAGAACCTAAAGTAAAAGTTACAGTTTATCAAGGACTTCCAAAATCAGATAAGATGGAGCTAATAATACAAAAATCAGTTGAGTTAGGTGTATATGAAATAACACCAGTTAATATGAAAAGATGTGTAGTTAAAATAAATGGAAAAGATGAAATAAAAAAAATAGAAAGATGGCAAAAAATTTCGAAAGTAGCATCAAAGCAATGCGGAAGAAACACAATTCCTATAATTAATAATATTTATATGTTATAAAGTATTAATAATATTATTGGAAAATTGTTTTGATAAATTAAGATTGTTTATCAATTTTAAAATAGCTATTTGATTAGTTATTTTTTTTAAAACCTGTGGAATTTTTTTTAATCTATATAAAATTTTATGGTTTATATAATTTTTTTTAAAACTAGATATAATCTTAGGTTTTATAAAAATATTTAAAAGTTTAGGGAGTTTTTTTTAAAATGATGAGAATTAGTATGTCTTTACCAAGAAAATTATTGGCTGATTTTGATGAAGTTTTAAGAGATAGGGGCTATTCTTCTCGTTCTAAAGGGATCAGAGATGCTTTAAATGATTATATTGTAAGATACCAATGGATGAATGAGATGGAAGGTCAAAGAATTGGTGTTATTACTACTATATATGATCACCATTATACTGGGGTTATGGAAAACTTAGCTGAAATTCAACATGGTTATAGGGATGAAATTAGTGCAAGTATGCATATTCACATGACTGATAAATATTGTATGGAAGTAATTGTTGTAAATGGTGATGTGAATCAAATTAGAGATTTAACTGAAAAAATGATGAAACTTAAAGGTGTAGAGCATGTAAAACTTACTAGTACTGCTAATGGTGAATCTCTAGATCCAGATTGTGTTCATAGTCATAATCATGATCATCATCATTAATTCTTTTATAATTTCATTTTTACTTTTTACTTATTTTTCTTATTTTATTTGGGCTATTTTTTATGTAGTTTATTATTTGATTTTTATTAGTTTTGTTGTGATTTTATGAAATTTAAATCTACTTCATATCATTTTAATCTTCTAAAAGATTTTGATCGGGTTGCTGTTTTTAATGAAGCTATCTTAGATTATGTTAATTCTTTAGATGAAAATTCTAAAAAGGGTATTGCCTTTGATTTAGGTTGTGGAAGTGGTGTTTTAAGTTATATTGCAAAGGATCATTTTGATAAAATTATTTCTATTGATATTGATAATAAAATAGCTAATTGTGCTAGAGAGAATTTAAAAGACTTTGAGAATATTGAAGTTTTTTCTCAAGATGTTATTGGATTTGATTTTAAGGATAAAGCTAATTTAATTATTTGTGAAATGTTAGATACAGCTTTGATTGATGAAGAAGAGATTCCTGTTTTAAAATATGCTAAAAATTTTTTAAAGGAGGATGGAAAAATTATTCCTCAGGGGATAATTAATTCGGTAGAGTTAATTTATATGGAGCCTCATTATATTCAATATGAAGATAATAATTCTAATCCCAATTATGTAGTTTTATCTAATCCTGTTATTTATAGTGAGTTTAATTTTTTAGATGATATTGATGAAAACTTTACAAAAGAGATTAAATTTAATATAATTAGTAATAAAAAAGAGATTTCTTTTAGTGATAATGTAAATTCAATTAATCTAAATTATTTTAATAATGAAAATAATAAATATAAAGTAAATGGTATTAAATTAACTAGTTTTACAAAATTGAATAATAATTTAATTGTAGGTCCTACTCCTATGTTAAATCCTGTTATTTTAGTACCTTTTAGTGAAGTAGAACTTAAAGATTCTGATACATTAACTATTAAATTATCTTATATTATGGGTAAAGGTATTGAAACAATAAATATAGAAGTATTATAAGTTATGTTTTTTGGGTTTTATGGTAGAAGATACGGTTTTAGGTATAAGATACGGGTTTTATGGTATAAAATACTATAATTTTATAAATATTATAATTTGATAATGTGAAAGTTTTTTTTTTTAAATTATCGATTTAATCATTTTATGTTGGTATTATTATGGATTTTTCTGAAATGAAAAATGTAGAATTAAATCTAAAAAGGTTTTTAGAAGATTATTCTAAATTAGTTATATTGGGTATAGGTAATGATATTCGAGGGGATGATGGTTTAGGTCCTTATATTATTAATCGTCTTTCTAATTTAAAAGAAGATATTTTAAAAAACACTAATGTTGATGAATTATATCTATCTCATAATTTAAAAAAAGATAGTTTAAGTAATTTGAAGGAATTAAATTTAAAAAATTTTGAAGATGTTCTTTTTATTAATGGTGCTTCAGTTCCTGAAAACTTTACAAGTCCTATTAAAAAATTTAGTCCAACTCATATTTTAATAATTGATGCAAGTCTTATGAATAAAAATCCTGGTGATGTAAAGATTATTTCGAAGGAAAATATTCTTAATTTGAGTGTTTCAACTCATTCTATGTCTTTAAATTATCTTATTAAATATTTAGAGAAACATAATGATTTTAATATACTATTTATAGGTATTGAACCTGAAATTATGGATTTATCCTTT
>JAZLLL010000018.1:0-5303 GCA_045598125.1 Methanobrevibacter sp.
ATATAAATGTATAAATTTTATTAAAATTTTTATTATAAAAAAATTAATTAAATCATGGAATGATTTTAATGACTTATAAAGAAATTTCTAAAAACTTTTTAGATGATGCTAATATTACTATTGGAGATTCTGTTAAGGTAACTGAAGAAGATATTTCTTATAAAGGAATATTACTTGATAGATCTGAAGATGCTAAAGATAGTTATATTGTACTTAAATTAGATAGTGGTTATAATGTTGGGGTAAATATTGAATCTGCAACAATTGAACTTATTGAAAAAGGAGATAAACCTAAAATTGGTTATGAAGGAGAACCTATTGTAAAAGATCCAAATAAAGATAATATTTCAATTATTTCTACTGGAGGTACAGTATCTTCTATTATTGATTATAAAACTGGTGCTGTTCACCCTGCTTTTACAGCTGAAGATTTACTTAGAGCTAACCCTGAACTTTTAGATTTAGCTAATTATGATGTTAAAGCTTTATACAATATTTTATCTGAAAATATGAAACCGGAATATTGGGCTAAAGCAGCTGAATCTATTGTTGATGATATTAATGAAGGTGTTGATGGTGTTGTAATAGCTCATGGTACAGATACAATGCATTATACTTCCGCAGCATTAAGTTTTATGCTTAAAACTCCTGTTCCTATTGTAATTACAGGAGCTCAAAGAAGTTCTGATAGACCTTCTACTGATGCATTTTTAAATCTTTACAATTCTGTAGGTGCTGCTAAATCTGATATTTCGGAAGTTACAGTTTGTATGCATGATAATTTAAATGATGGTATTTGTGCTTTACATAAAGGTACAAAAGTACGTAAGATGCATACTAGTAGAAGAGATACTTTTAGAAGTATTGATTCTAAACCAATAGCTACTTTAAAAGATGCTAAAATAGCTAATATTAATTTACCTTACGCTAAAAGAGGTCAGAATAAACTTGAATTAAATAATGATGTTGAATCTAAAGTAGCTTTAATCAAATCATTCCCTGGAATTACAGAAGAATTAATTGATTATCATATAGATAAAGGTTTCAAAGGTTTACTTATTGAAGGAACTGGTTTAGGACATGTTCCTGATTATTTAGTAAAACCCTTACAAAGAGCTAAAGACGAAAATATTGCTGTTGTAATGACTTCTCAATGTTTATATGGAACTGTTAATATGAATGTTTATAGTACTGGAAGATTACTTGTTGATGCAGGTGTAATTTCTGCTATGGATATGACTCCAGAAACTGCTTATGTAAAATTAGCATGGGCTTTAGGACAAACTGATAAAATTGATGAAGTTAAAGAAATTATTCAAACTAATATTGCAGGAGAATTAAATGAAAGTTCTTCTGCAGAGTATTTCTTAAATTAGATGGTGTAAAAATGGCTAAAAGTAAAAATAAAAACAAAAAAGGAAAAGCTAAAGATAATAAAGCACCTAAATTGACTAATAGGGATTGGGATGCTCTTGGTCTTATGATGGGTTTAGAAATTCACCAACAATTAAACACTAAATCTAAATTATTCTGTCCTTGTCCTACTGATTTAACTGATGAAGATTATGATGGTGAAATTATAAGAAATTTAAGACCTACTCAAAGTGAATTAGGTCAAATTGATAGGGCGGCACTCCAAGAATCTCTCCGTGATATGACTTTTAAATATGAATCCTTTAATAATCATACTTGTTTAGTTGAAACTGATGATGAACCACCTCACAGTTTAAATAGGGAAGCTTTAGATATTTGTATTACAATTGCTTCACTTTTAAATATGAGGGTGGTTGATGAATTCCATACTATGAGAAAACAAGTTATTGATGGAAGTAATACTGGTGGTTTCCAACGTACTGGTCTTGCTGCAACTGATGGTTATTTAGATACTCCTTATGGTAGAGTAGCTATTGAATCTCTTGGTTTAGAAGAGGATGCTGCAAGAAGAGTAGATAGGGAAGATGGATTTACTAAATTCAGACTTGATAGACTTGGAATTCCTCTTGCTGAGATTACAACTGATCCTTCTATGCATCATCCTGAGCAAATTAAAGAAGTAGCTTATATGATTGGTCAGGTTTTAAGAAGTACTAATGTAAAAAGAGGTATTGGTACAATTCGTCAAGATGTAAATATTAGTATTACAAAAGGTGCAAGAGTAGAAATTAAAGGTGTACAAGATCTTGATTTAATGCCTGTTATTGTTGATAGGGAAGTAGAAAGACAATTAGCACTTGTTGAAATTAAAGAAGAACTTGAAAGAAGAGGTGCTAAAGTCGAAGACACTATTTATAATCTTGATGAAGTCTTTAAAGACACTTCTTCTAAAATTTTATCTTCTGCCGAATGTGTAAAAGGTGTTATTCTTAGAGGATTTGATGGTATTATTGGTAAAGAAGTTCAACCTGGTAGGAGATTTGGTACTGAATTATCTTCTTATGCTAAAAAGATGGGTGTTTCTGGTCTTTTCCACACAGACGAATTACCTGCATATGGTATAAAAGATGATGAAGTAAATGCTATGAAAGATTTCTTAAAAATCAATCCAGAAGATGCAATTATTATTGTAGCTCATGATGAAGATGTAGCTGTTAATGCATTAAATGAAGTTATTAGAAGAGCTAAAATGGCATTTGATGGTGTTGTTGAAGAAACCAGAAAAGCTCTTGATGATGGTAATACAGAATATATGAGACCACTTCCAACAGCTAACAGAATGTATCTTGAAACAGATATTCCATTATTCCAAATTACTGAGGATATGGTAGAACCTATTAAAAACAATTTACCTGAGCTTCCTGATGAGAAAAAAGCAAGAATTATGGCTGAATACAAACTCAGTGAAGACCTTGCAAACCAACTTGTAAGACGTCTTTTAGGGGATGAATTTGAAACAGTAATCAGTAAAGTCAAAGTAGATCCTACCACTATAGCTTCTGTCCTTGTCTCAGATTTAAGAGATTTAAAACGTGAAGGAGTAAATATAACAATATTCACTCAAGAAAAATTAGTTGAAGTATTCAAACTCCTTGAAGATAAAAAAATCTCTAAAGATGCAATTAAAGACTTAATGATTGAAGTAGCTAAAAATCCAGAATGTGATGTTGAAGAAATAGCTAATGTAGCTAATTTAACTTTACTTAGTGAAGATGAAGTAATAGTTATTATTCATGACATTGCAGTTCAAAATGAATCTATGATTAAAGAGCGTCAAATGGGTGCAATGGGTCCTTTAATGGGTATGAGTATGAAAAAACTTAAAGGAAAAGCTGATGGTAGTTTAGTTAATAAAATCGTTAGAGAAGAAATTCAAAAACTTATTTAATTAAGTTTTTATTTCTTATTTTTTTATTTTTTATATTTTTACTTATATTATTATTTTATTAATTTTCATTTTTTAGGCCGATAAATTATTATTTATCGTCCTAAAGTTTTTTCTATTTTTTCTAGTTTTTTCAGTGGTAAATTATTATTTGTTGCTAAACTTTTTTAGAAATTTTTATATTGATAGTTAAATAAATTATTATTTATCGTCCTAAGGAAAAAAATGAAAATTGATAAAAAATTTATTATAAATTTGAATAAAAAAAAGAAAAGTTTTAGAGGAAAAATATTGTCCTCTAAAATTTAAATTTATATTCCCATTATATTTTTTTTTAAAAAAAGAATCTATTTTTTAGTTATTTTATTATTATAATTTAAAAAGAGTAATAAGTTAAATAAATTTAACTTATTTTATTAATTTTTTTTATTTAATTAAATAAAATACAAATTACTGTTTAAAAACTCCGGATCACTTGTTACATCTATCCCCATAGCTTTTAAATCTTGTTCATCTTTACTATTTAATATTGCAGTACTATGTGCCTTGCATGATCTTAATTCTTTAAGTTTTTCTGAAGCTAATTTTGCATTTTCATCTGCTGTAGCAGAGATTACAAGGGATGCTAAAATGTCTTCTACACTTAAACTTGCTTTATTTTGACCTAAAGTTTTAGTTTTTAATTCTTCCATAGCTTCAAATACTTCTGGTGAAATTAAATGAGTTTCATCATCAATATTAGCAATATGTTTTATAGCATTTAATATAGCTGCACCTGCTGCAACCATCTTCTCAGAACTTTTTCCTGTAATCATAGTTCCATCTAAAAGTTCAATTACAAACCCATCTAAGTTTTCATTATCAGTTTCTTCTTGTTTTGCTTTAACATATTCTCTAGCAACTACAACACATTTCCTATCTTCTACAGATGCCCCAATTTCTTTCATTAAAAGTTCGCTACGTTCAAGAGATTCAAGGCTTATTTTACCTTTTTTATAATCTCCTTCAGCTATTAAGAATCTTCTAATAATTTCTTGTTTAGCAGCTTCTCTACAGACTTCGTCATCACTTATACAGGAGCCTGCTCTATTTACTCCCATATCTGTTGGAGATAAATATTCAGATTCTCCAGTAATCTTTTCAATAATTCTTTTTACAACTGGAAATGCTTCTAAATCTCTATTATAATTAACAGCTAATTCACCATATGCATCAAGATGATAATTATCAATCATATTCACATCTTTTAAATCAGCTGTAGCAGCTTCATAAGCAATATTAACTGGATGTTTTAAAGGAATATTCCATATGGGGAAAGTTTCAAATTTAGCATACCTTACTTTTTTACCTTTTTTATATTCATGGTATAATTGGGAAAGACAAGTTGCAAGTTTACCACTACCTCCTCCAGGAGCAGTTACAACTACTAAAGGTTTTGTTACTTCAATATATGGATTAGCACCATATCCATTATCACTTACAATTCTTTCAACATCAGTTGGATATCCTTTTGTATAAAAGTGTTTATAAACTGTAATGCCTCTACGCTTTAATTTGTTTATAAACATTTCAACTCCAGGTGATTCCTCATATCTTGTAACCACTACACTATTTATACTGAGGTTATATTTTCTAAATGTATCAATTAAACGCATTACTTCTAAATCATAAGTAATACCAAAATCTTGGCGAGTTTTATTACTAATAATATCTCCTGAATAAATACAGATAATAATCTCTGCATGATTACTCATTTTTTCTAAAAGCTTGATTTTTGCATTTTCATCAAAACCTGGTAAAACTCTCATTGCATGTTTATCATGAACAAGTTTACCTCCAAATTCTAAATAAAGTCTTTCACTTTCTCCTTCATTAATACGTTTTAGGATATGTTTGGATTGTTCTTCTATGTATTTTTCTGGGTTAAAACCTTGTTTCATAATATCAATTTCCGTTATGTTAAATAACTATTGAATGGTTGATT
>JAZLLL010000019.1:0-2017 GCA_045598125.1 Methanobrevibacter sp.
ATGCGGCGTCCGGGATTTGAACCCGGGTCTCTAACGTGGCAGGCTAGAGTCTTAACCAGGCTGGACTAACACCGCATAATACATACCAACATATTAATATTACACTTCATAATATATAAATATTTCCATGAAAAAATAGAAAAAATCAAGTTAATATAATTCAAAAATAAGTTAAAAACAATACAATAAATAAAATATTAAAATAAATAATTAAAAAACTAGATGCAGCTGCCGGGATTCGAACCCGGGTTGTAGGCTTGGAAGGCCCAAGTAATAACCAGACTATACCACAGCTGCGAAAAAAAATGCGGCGTCCGGGATTTGAACCCGGGTCTCTAACGTGGCAGGCTAGAGTCTTAACCAGGCTGGACTAACACCGCATAATAACAACATATAAACATTGATTTTTATAATATATAAATGTTTCTATAACCATATATTCTTAAAACTAAAAATAAAATAACAACAATTAGTTAACTATAAATTAGATTATTATATAGAAAAAAAACATCATATAAACTAGAATATAGCTAACTACTATAAGAAGAGTTAATTATATAATAGATTGAATCAATGGAAGCATTGATTGTATACCTAAAATAAATATAGCAAAACCACCAACAAATTGAATAACTCTTTCATATTTAATAGCTACTTTAGTACCATAAGTACCAATTAATAACCAACAAATTACAGCAATTAAACTTAAAATACCTAAAATAATAGGATTAACTTTTGCTACAGCACCTTGAGAAGCTAAAATTAAATTTTCGATGTTTCCGAAAATTATTAATCCCCAAAATGGCAAGTAATCTTTAAAATCAATATTCAAAATCTCATACCCCCTAATTATTTACCTCTAATAGCAGAAATCATAGATTCAAGACCTAAAATAAATATAGCAAGGCCTCCAATAAAATCAATAATTAAAGAATATTGTATAAGCATATTTGTAAAAACAGTTCCTATAATTAACCATGTTATAACACAAATGATACTTAATATAGCAAGAACACGAGGGTTTACTCCAGATACAACACCCTGAGAAGCTAAAACTAAATTCTCTATGTTTCCAAATATAATTAAACCTAAAAATGGAACAAATTCTTCTAACACATTATCGCCCACTAATTTTTTAAAAATGATGCTTTATTACACCAATATAAAAAAACTAACTTTAACAACAGTATAAAATATACTAATCAGTCACATATATTATTAAGATTTACTATTATTTAAATTAATAGTATAATTAATATAAAAAATTTAAAAAAAAACAGAAAAAATTTATTTTTTAGCTATAACACATACCCAGTCAGTTCCTTTCTTTCTAAAAGAAATTACATCAGAAAATCCTGCAGATTTTAATGCTTGATCCATAGTAATTTCACTATAAATTTTCATATCTAATAACTCAATTAACTCTTTTTGTCTATCATCTTCTTCATTAGGTATTGATTCATTACATATAAATATTATTCCATCTTCTTTTAAAACTCTATGAACTTCTTTTAAATCATTAACAAAATCTGGCCAAAAATAAACTGTCTCAAAAGCAGTTACTATATCAAAAGTATTATTATCAAAAGGTAAATCAGACACAGATCCCTGAATTATATCACAATAACCTCCATCAATAGCTTCTTTATTTAAATTAGTTGATTCTTCTACACTAATTTCAGAATAATCTAAACCATAAACTTTACCATCAGTCATTTCAAGGAATCTTTTAACATTAACCCCTCCACCACAACCAATATCTAGTATATCCTCATTTTCAATATCTAAATGACTAACTCCCCATTGAGCTAAACTCTCATGACTTTTATTCATTCTATTTAATAAACTTCTACCTAATTCTCCTTTAGGTTTACGAGCATTAATTAATAAATCATGATTTTCAGTAATTATATATTTATTGTTATCCTCTGACATAATATCATCAACCATATCTATTTACATCATATACTAACTACATCTATTTTAGAATATAAATTTTTCTAAAAAAAATAAAAAA
>JAZLLL010000020.1:0-14174 GCA_045598125.1 Methanobrevibacter sp.
TTTATGGATTTTTTTTAGTTAATTTGCTAGTTAAAATGTATTTAATTATTTTTTATATTTTACATGTTGTAATTAATGTATATTTATAATATAAGTCTAACTATATTGTGATGCTATAAAATATACATAAGTTATTGGTATTACAGAAAATATTACTAATTTTTATTACTTGACCATAGAGTATAGATTATTAATTGAAAAAGGTAAACTATGCAAAATCAAGTATCTCTATTTATACCAAATTCATTTCTTGCTGAAACTAAAGATTTAAAATTAAAAACTTTTAAAGTTGGTTTAATTGGTCGTGCAGCAGCTGTTTTTGAAGTGAATCAAATAGTTATTTATAAAGATCTTTCTATTCCTGATGAAAAACAGAATAATGATGGAGATTTTATTGCAGAAGTATTGAATTATATGAATACTCCTCAATATCTAAGGAAAAAGGCAATTCCTATTAAATCTGAATTAAGACATGTTGGAATATTGCCCCCATTAAGAGCTCCTCATCATCCTACTGAACAAGCTAAATTAGGTGATTTTAGACAAGGATTCACTGTTAAAAGGAATAAAAAAGGTACTTTTGTTGATATTGGTATGGATAAACTTGCATTTTGTAAAGAGCAACTTACAGTAAATAAAATTTTTAGTTTTAAAATTACTAAGTTTGCTAAAGAAGTAATAGTCACACCTGATGAACCAGATGACATTTACTGGGGATATGAGACTTTATCTACAAATAAAGGTCTTAGAAATAGTTTAAAATTAACTAATCCCGATTTTGTTGTAGAAACAACAAGATATGCAGATACAATCGATTCTGTTTTTGATGATTTGAAATCTAAAGTTAGTAATTATAATCATATTGCTATTCTTTTTGGAGGTCCTTACTCTTCAATTGAAGAAAATCTTGAAAGTTCTATGTGGGATAATATTAAAATTAATACAATTCCTAATCAAGGTACTGAAACTGTAAGAACTGAAGAAGCAGTATTTTCGACTTTAGCTATTTTCAATGTCCTGTAAACTAATAGTTCATTATTAGTTGCGTTTTCATATAACGTTAAAATATATGAACGTTTGTACGTAGCGTTATTTTACGTAATTTTTATAAATACATTTTATAAATACATATAGAGATTATAGATGTAGCTTTAGCTATTATTAGCTTTAGCTTCAAGGATTCTTCATAAATAAACCTTATGGAGATTAGTATTAAGAATTAGACACTCTTAATATTGGAAATTTATTTTCCAATTATTTGAGAATTAGACTCTCTCATTTGATTTTGTAATCCTTGAAAGAAAAATATTAACAAGTATTAACTTTTATAAATGCTAAATATTTAGCTTTTTATTTAATTACTGTCTTTATAGAGGACCGTATGTAAATTTTATAATTCTTAAATAATTATTTATATTAAGTTATGGGCTTGTTTTTCATGTTTATCTAGCTTATTTAGCTTGGGTACTGTTTTATACATGTATTTCTAAGCTTTTGCTGTTAATACATGTATTGATATATCAAATATCTTATATATTGAACAGTATGCCAGATTAAACTAAATCTACGATTGTAGATTAGCTTATTTAATCCTAGTGATTAATAATCTGTTTAACATAATCTGTTTAACAGATAAAATAAATCTATTTTATAGATTAAACTAATTAAATTATGGAAATAAATTAATGGAGGAAAATAATGGTAAGACATCACCAACCAAGAAAAGGTTCTGTTGCATTTAGTCCTCGTAAAAGAGTAGCTAAAGAAACTCCTAGAATCAAAGCTTGGCCAAGTAATGAAGAACCAAAACTTTTGGGTCTTGCTGGTTATAAAGTCGGTATGACTCATGCTATGGTAGTGGATAATGATAAAAATTCTCCTACTAATGGAATGGAAGTATTCACTCCTTGTACTGTTTTGGAAGTACCGCCCCTTGTAGTAATGGGGATAAGATCATATGAAAAAACTGCACACGGACTTAAAGTTATCACTGAAGTAATTGCAGATAATTTAGATGAAGAACTCTCTAGGAAAATTACTCTTCCTAAAGACTATGATAAATCTAATGCTATTGCAAAAATACAAGATGCTTTAGATAAAACTGAAGATATTAAAGTTTTAGTACATACTAATCCTAAAATGGCTAGTGTACCTAAGAAAAAACCTGAAATATTTGAATGTGCTATCGGTGGAAAATCTGCTGAAGAAAAATTAAATGCTGCACTTGAATTATTAGGTAATGAAGTAAAAGCAAGTGATATCTTTAACGAAGGCCAATATGTAGATGCAATTGCAACTACTAAAGGAAAAGGATTCCAAGGTGTAGTTAAAAGATGGAATATTAGAATTCAATATGGTAAAGCAACTAGAAGTGGTAAAGGTAGACACGTAGGTTCTATTGGTCCTTGGACTCCTAACAGGACTATGTGGACTGTTGCACAAGCAGGTCAAATGGGTTACCATAAAAGAACTGAATTCAATAAAAAGATTTTAAAAGTAGGAAACGAATCTGAAGTAGAATTAGTTAACCCTGATGGAGGATTCATTAAATACGGTTTAGTTAAAAATGACTATGTATTAGTAAAAGGTTCTTTACCAGGTCCAACTAAAAGATTAGTTATCCTCAGACAAGCTATGAGACCTAAGAAAGCAGATGATGTAGCACCACAAATAAACTACATTAGTACTAGTTCTAAACAAGGTGTATAAGAGTGGTTAGTATGAAAGTTAATGTTTATTCAATTGAAGGGGAAGTTAAAGAGGAAATGGAACTTCCTACTATTTTTAATGAAGAATATAGACCTGACCTTATTAAAAGAGCAGTTCTTTCTGCTCAATCTGCAAGGATTCAACCATGGGGTAATGACCCAATGGCAGGTAAAAGAACTTCTGCAGAATCTTGGGGTTCTGGTAGAGGTGCAGCTATGGTTCCTAGAATTAAAGGAGGTTCTAGAACCGCATTTATTCCACAAGCTATTGGTGGAAGAAGAGCTCACCCTGTAAGGGCTGAAAAAAATCATCATGAAAGAATCAACAATAAAGAAAGAAGATTTGCAATTAGATCAGCTATTGCAGCTACTACTGATGCAGAATTAGTTTCTGCTAGAGGTCATGTTGCAGATAGTATTGATCAATTACCTATAATTGTTGAAGATGATTTAGAATCTGTTAAAACTGCTAGTGAAACTCGTGAAATCTTTGAAAAATTAGGAGTTTACGATGATATTATTAAAGCTAAAAATAGTAAACACATAAGAGCAGGTAGAGGAAAAACAAGAGGACGTAAATACAAGCAAGGTAAAGGACCTTTAGTTGTTGTATCTGAAGATAAAGGTATTAGTTTAGGTGCAAGAAACCATGCAGGTGTTGATATTGTTGTTGTTGACAATTTAAATGCTGAGTTATTAGCACCAGGTACTCATGCTGGTAGATTAACTATTTTCACTAAGTCCGCAGTTGAAAAATTAGGAGGATTATTCCAATAAATTCTTTTTAGAATTTTTAGGATAATTTAAGAAGGTGAATAATATGGATCCGTACTCAATTATTGTTAAACCTCATATTACTGAGAAAACAATGAATTTAATCGATCAAAATAACGAACTTGTTTTTGTTGTTAAAAGAGATTCTTCAAAAGGTGAAATTAAAAAAGCTTTTGAAGCTTTATATGATCAAGAAGTTTTAAAAATTAACACTCATATTACTCCTAAAGGTGTAAAATTAGCTTACATTAAACTTGCAGAAGAAAATGAAGCTGAAGATGTTGCTGTTAAAATGGGAGTATTCTAAGGAGGTTAAAGAATGGGAAAACGATTAATACACCAACGTAGAGGAAGAGGAACTCCTGCTCATCGTGTTGCTTCTCACAGATTTAAAGATAAAATCCAGTACAGAGCTTTAGATGATTTAGAAAAAGAAGGAAGCCTCAAAGGTAAAGTTGTAGATATAGTTCATGACCCAGGAAGAACTGCTCCTATTGCTCTTGTTAAATTTGAAAATGGAGAAAAAAGATACATTTTAGCTCCAGAAAGTATTCAAATTGATGATGATATTGAATGTGGTATTTCTGCTCCTATTAGTTTTGGTAATACTTTACCATTAGCTGAAATCCCAGAAGGAACTCCTATTTACAATATTGAAAATAGGCCAGGAGATGGAGGTCGTTTTGTAAGATCTTCTGGAACATATGCTTCTTTAATTACTCATGATGCAACTCAAGCTGTTGTTGAGTTACCATCTGGTGAACTCAAATCATTTAACCCTAAATGCCGTGCAAGTATAGGTGTTGTAGCTGGTGGGGGAAGAAAAGAAAAACCTTACCTCAAAGCAGGTGTTAGATGGCATGCTCTTAAAGCTAAAGGTAAAAAATCTATGACTGTTAGAGGAGTAGCAATGAATGCAGTAGATCACCCTCATGGAGGAGGTAACAGACAACACCCAGGTCGTCCAACCACTATTTCAAGACATGCACCACCTGGAAGAAAAGTTGGTTCTATTGCAGCTAAACGTACAGGAAAAAGAAGATAGATTTAAGGAGATGTGTCATTGGCTAGAAAAATATTTAAATACAGAGGATATACTATTGAAGAATTAAAAGAAATGTCCTTAGATGAATTTATAGAACTTTTACCAGCAAGACAAAGAAGATCCTTAAAAAGAGGATTCTTACCAAGACAACAGTCTGTGTTGGATAAAATGAGAAAAATGAAAGAACAAGGTAACAAAGGTGGAAAACCTTTAGTAGTAAGAACCCACTGTCGTGATATGGTTGTAATTCCTGAAATGGTAGGAACTACTTTTGGAATTTACAATGGTAAAGACTTTGTAGAAGTAACCTTTACTCCTGAAATGTTAGGTTGCTTCTTTGGTGAATTTGCACCAACTAGACAAAGAGTTCAACACGGTGACCCAGGTATGGGAGCTACTAGATCATCTATGTTTGTACCACTTAAATAAGGAGATTAAATCATGGCAAATAAATATGCTTATAATAATAAAGATGTGGATGAATCAAAAGTCGCACGTGCTATGGCTAAATCCCTTAAAGTTTCACCAAAACATTGTGTTGAAATTTGTAATGCATTAAGAGGAATGGAAGTTTCTAAAGCAAAATCATACTTAAATGATGTTATTGATATGAAAAAAGCTGTTCCTTTTAAAAGATATAACAGAGATGTAGGTCATAGAAAAGGAATGAAAGGATGGGCTGCTGGAAGATATCCTGTAAAAGCATCTAAAGCAATTTTAAAAGTTTTAGAAAATGCTGAAGCAAATGCTGAATACAAAGGGATGGATGTTGAAAACCTTAAAATTGAACATATCTCCAGTCACAGAGGTGTGGTAATTAGAGGAGCTATGCCAAGAGCATTCGGTAGAGTAACTCCATTCAATACCCCAACTACTCATGTTCAAATAGTTTTAGTGGAGGCTTAATTAATGATAGAAAAAGATTTCGTTACAGAAGGTCTCAGAAGAACCAAAATTGATGAATATTTAGAAAAAGAACTTGAAAGAGCAGGTTATGGAGGAATGGACATTCAAGTCACTCCTTTAGGAACTATGGTTGTTGTTTATGCTGAAAGACCTGGTATGGTTATTGGTAGAGGCGGAAAAACTGTTAGACAGATTACTCAAAACCTTAAAACTAAGTTTGATTTAGACAACCCTCAAGTTGAAGTTAAAGAAGTAGATGTTCCTGAACTTAATGCAAGAATCATGGCTGCTAAAATAGCTAACATGCTTCAAAGAGGAATGCATTTTAGAAGAGTAGCTTACTC
Organism: Methanobrevibacter sp.; assembly: GCA_045598125.1. Classification (GTDB taxonomy): domain Archaea; phylum Methanobacteriota; class Methanobacteria; order Methanobacteriales; family Methanobacteriaceae; genus Methanobrevibacter. Next base: position 5,778 of record JAZLLL010000020.1, read on the forward strand.
TACTATTCGTAGAATTATGGGTGCAGGTGCTCAAGGTGTAGAAGTAACTATATCTGGAAAAATTAGAGGTTCTAGATCTGCTGTTGCTAAATTTGTTGAAGGTTACATCAAAAAATGTGGTGAACCTGCAGATAGATTTGTACAAGAAGGTTTTGCTACTGCTCCTTTAAAACCTGGTGTTTTAGGAATTGTAGTTAGAATTATGCCTCCTGAAGCAGTATTACCAGATAAAGTTGATGTCCTTGCTCCAAAAGTTGAAGAAATTATTGAAGAAGAAGTAGTTGAAGAAGTAGATTCTGAAGAAATTGAAGAAGTTACTGAAGAACTTGAAGAATTAGAAGAAATTGAAGATGATTCTGATCTTGAAGAGCTTGAAGCAGCTACTGAAGAAGATGAAGAATAAATAATAATTAATTTACATTGAATTTATTATTAATTTACTTTATAAACGAGTTGAAAAAATGGCAATTTTAAGAAGTAAAGAAATTTGGGAAATGGAAGATGAGGACATTCAAGAAAAATTGGTTGAACTCAAAGCTGAATTAGCTAAAAACATTTCTAAAAGTGCTGCTGCTGGAGTTAATGAAAACCCTGGTAAAATCAGAGAACTCAAAAGGACTATTGCTCGTGTTCTTACAATTATGAACCAAAAACAGAAGGAGAATTAAATGTCAAAAATTTGTGAGGTATGTGGTCTTCCTGAAGAACTTTGTGTTTGTGAAGAAATTGCAAGAGAAGTTCAGGCTGTTAAAGTTTATACAGTTAGAAGAAGATTTGGAAAACTTATGACTATTGTTGAAGGTATTGATGAACATGATATAGATATTAAAGAACTTACTAAAACTCTTAAAGCTAAATGTGCTTGCGGAGGTACTGCTAAAAAAGGTCAAATTGAACTTCAAGGAGATCATAAAGTAAGAGTTAAAGAAGTTTTATCTGATATGGGATTCTCTTCTGATACTATTGAAATCAGAGATGCTGATAAAAAATTTAATAATAGGCGAAGAAGACATTAATTAGATGATAGTTAGTATAAGTTGTTAATTCACATATTGAGGCTTAAAATGATAAGCTCAAATAACATATTCTATCATGAATTAATTGGATTAGAAATTAAGATTGTTAATAGTTCAGATAGCTATTTAATTGGTCTTACTGGAACTATTGTTGATGAGACTAAGAAAACTTTCTTAATCCAAACCAATTCCTCTTTTAACAAGGGAAAATCCGCTGAGAAATTAATTCAGAAAGGTGTTTCTGTGTTTCAATTTAAAGTTCCTGATGGAACTATTGTTGAAATTGATGGTAAAATATTGTTGAATCGTCCTGAAGATAGGATAAAAAAGAGATATAAAAAAATTTAATGGTGATAATATGGTTGGACTTAATGTTAAGGAACCAGAAACTGTATGTGATGATCCTAATTGCCCGTTCCATGGTACTTTATCTGTTAGAGGACAAGTCCTTGAGGGAATTGTAACTTCTAACAAAGCAGAAAGGACTATTACAGTAGAACGTAGTTTCTATAAGTTCATTAGAAAATATGAAAGATATGAAAAAAGAAGATCAAAAATTAGTGTTCATAAACCTGATTGTCTTAATGTTGAAATTGGCGATTCTGTAAAAATTGCAGAATGTAGACCTTTAAGTAAAACTAAACATTTTGTATTAGTTGAAGTAAAAGGTGATGATTAGATGAAACCTACAACTTCTAGTGTTACTAAAGCATTACCTATTGGTGCTACTCTCCAATGTGTAGATAATACTGGTGCTCGTGAAATTCAAATCATATCTGTTAAAGGTTTTAAAGGTGTTCGTAGAAGACTTGATGTAGCTGGTGTTGGAGATCTTGTTGTTGCATCAGTTAAAAAAGGAACTGCAGATATGAGGAGAGAAGTAGTTAATGCTGTTGTAGTAAGGCAGAAAAAAGAATATAGGCGTGCTGATGGCCTTCGTGTAAAATTTGAGGATAATGCTGCAGTTATTATTACTCCAGAAGGTTTATTAAAAGGTTCTGAAATTAGAGGACCTGTTGCTAAAGAAGCAGCTGATAAATGGCCTAGTGTAGGTAGTGCTGCAAGTATTTTAATTTAATATGGTGATATAAATGTCAATTCAACCAAGAAAACAAAGAAAAGCTCTCTACACTGCTCCGTTACATATTCGTCGTAAAATTATGAGTGCTAATTTAAGTAAAGATTTAAGAGCAGATATTGGTAAAAGATCTTTACCAATTAAAGTAGGGGATAAAGTTCAAGTTGTTCGTGGTGACTTTAAAGGTCATGAAGGAAAAGTTGAATCCATTGATGTTATGGGATATAAAGTTACTGTTGAAGGTGTAACTTTAAATAAACCTGATGGAAATGCTGTATTTCTACCACTCCACCCGTCTAACTTGATGATTATCGATGCTGATTTAAAAGATGATAGAAGAATAAATAATAAGGAGGATTAAGGATGGCAAAAATGGGATCTAGGAAACATCTTAAAAGATTTAAAGCACCTAAAAGTTGGCCTATCCATCCAAAAGAAGATACTTGGACTGTAAAACCAGCTCCAGGTTCTCATGCAATTAAAGATTCTTTATCTTTAATGGTTATTGTTAGAGATGTTTTAGGTCTTGCTGATAATTCCAGAGAAGCTAAAAGAATCATTAATAATGGTGATATTTTAATTGATGGAAAAGCTAAAAAAGATTATAAATTCCCAGTTGGTTTTATGGATATTTTATCTATTCCTAAAACTGGAGATAATTACAGACTTCTTTTAGATACTAAAGGAAGATTAAATTTACACCCAATTTCTGATGATGATGCTAAAGTAAAATTAGCTAAAATCATTAACAAATCTACTATTAAAGGTGGAATTACTCAATTAAATCTTCATGATGGTAGAAATGTTTTAGTTGAAGAGGATAATTTCTCTGCACAAGATGTTATTGCTTTAGGAATTCCAGAACAAAATGTTAATGAAACTTACAAATTTGATACTGGTGCTGTTGTATTCGTAACTGGAGGTAAACACATTGGTGAGATTGGTAAAGTTCAAGAAGTTATTGTAGATGAATCTTCTAAACCAAATACTATTATAATTGAAAAAGAAGGTAAAGATACTTTCTTAACTTTAAAAGAATATGCTTTTGTCATTGGTGTTGATGAACCTGTTATTGACTTAATGGAGGTTAATCAATGAATCCTATGCAAGAAGTAATTGTTGCTAAAGCAACTATAAATATTGGTGTTGGAGAATCTGGTGAAAGATTATCTAGAGCTATGTCCCTTTTAGAGAGTATGACTGGTCAAACTCCTGTTAAAACTTTTTCTAAAGTAACTAATCCTGAATTTGGTATTAGAAAACGTCAACCAATTGCTTGTAAAGTAACTCTTCGTGGAGAAAAAGCTGCTGATGCTATTAAAATGGTATTAGAAGGTATTAATAATAAATTAAAACCAAGCCAATTTGATGCTCAAGGTAATGTTTCCTTTGGTATAAGAGAACATATTGATATTCCTGGAATGAGATATGACCCTGATATTGGTATTTTTGGTATGGATTTATCTATTACTTTTGAAAAACCTGGTTACAGAATTAAAAGAAGAAAAATCCAAAAGAAATCTATTCCAAAAAGACACAGAATTACTCCTGAAGAAACTATGAAATTTATGGAAGAAAATTTCAATGTTAAAATTTCTGAAGAAGAAGAGGAAATTTTATATTAATTGGGATATTCTAAAAATTAAATTAATATAATTTAATGTAATAAGAAGGTGATTATTTTGCCAAGAAAATATGGTAAAGCAGCAAAACAATGTAGTCGTTGTGGAGACCACTCTGCAGTAATTAGCAGATATGGGATAAATTTATGTAGGCAATGTTTTAGAGAACTTGCTCCTAAAATAGGATTTAAAAAATATAATTAAAAAAGGTGTTTATTATGACTCTTATGGATCCTCTTGCTGATGCTTTAACTAATATTAGAAATAATGAACGTCAAGTAAATGACAGTTGTACTATTTCTCCTGCATCCAAATTAATTGGACATGTTTTAAGCACTATGCAAAAAGAGAATTATATAGGTGAATTTGAATTTATAGATGACAATAGAGCTGGAAAATTCGAAGTAGAATTAGAAGGTAATATTAATCAATGTGGTGTAATTAAACCTCGTCATGCTGTAAAGAAAGATGAATTTGAGAAATTTGAAAAAAGATATTTACCAGCAAAAAATTTCGGTATCTTAATTGTAACTACTCCTGAAGGTATTATGACTCACAGAGAAGCTAAAGAAAGAGGTATCGGTGGACGTTTGTTGGCTTATATGTACTAGGTGATTTAATATGGTATTAGCTGCAGCTATTAAGGAAGAAATTGAAATTCCTGAAGGCGTTGAAGTTATAATTGATGATGAATTTTCTGTAAAAGGCCCTAATGGTCAAACCTCTAGAAAATTTACTTACCCTAATGTAACTATTAAATTAGAAGATAGTCTTATTGTACTTGAAACTGCTTTTCCTAAAAAAGCAGATAAATCAATGATTGGAACTACTAAAGCACATATTCAAAATATGATTACTGGTGTAACTGATGGTTTTACTTACCGTATGAAAATTGTGTTTGCTCACTTTCCAATGACTGTAAAAGCTCAAGGAAATACAGTTATTATTGATAACTTTATTGGAGAAAGACATCCAAGATCTGCAAAGATTGTTGGGGATGCTAAAGTTTCTGTTAAAGGAGATGAAGTTATCATTACTGGTGTAAATAAAGAAGATGTTGGTCAGACTATGGCTAACTTAGAACAAGCTACTAAAATTAGAGGTAAAGATCCTAGAGTATTCCAGGATGGTATCTATTTAGTAAGTAGAGAAGGATAGTTAGATTGGTGATAATATGAGTAAACAATTTAAAAGACAAGAATATGCTCGTTATAAAAAATTAGGCACTAAATGGAGACGTCCTAGAGGAAAAACTAGTAAAATGAGAAGATATGAGGCTGGTAAACCAGCTATGCCTGCTATAGGTTATCGTACTCCTAGAGTTATTAGAGATTTACATCCTTCTGGATTTAAAGATATTCTTGTATGTAATATGAAGGAATTAGAAGCTATTAATCCAGCTACTGAAGCTGCAAGAATTAGTGCTTCTATTGGTAAACGTAAAAAAGAATTGATGTTAGAAAAAGCATCTGAATTAGGTATTAAAGTTTTAAATAAATAACTTTTAATATTAAAATTTTAAAAGAAATAAAATTAGAATTATTTGAGTATTTTCAGATAATTAGATGATTAAACATGAAGTTTTTTCATTTCCTATAAAATTCAAAATTAATCGAATAGTCAATAAATATTTTGACATTTAATCAAAATTTAAGATAAATTTGGAGCCAGGTTTAAAATTAATTTGGTAATAAATTTAAGATTAAATTTAGTATAAATTTAGCATAAATTTAATGATTATATATGAGTTTAAAATAAGAAAATTATGGGCGTTATATAAAGTTGGTGTGAGATTTAAGAGTACGTCTTTAACCTTGTATCACAACTTATTTAACTTTTTGATTCGTATGTTCCAAAAGAACGAGCTTTAAAGAATAAATTTATTTTCTTCTAGAGTGATGAATGAATCCATTTTCTTATTATTAAACAACATTTAAATTAGATTAATTAATTTAGATTGGAATTAAAGGGAAACTTGAAAAATTTTTTATTCAAGTTTATCAGCTAACTATGGAGGATTATTAATGAATCTTACTACACAAAAAAGATTAGCTGCTAGTATACTTAAAGTTGGAGTAAACCGTGTATGGATAGATCCTAATGAAATTGAAGAAGTTTCTAGAGCTATTACAAGAGATGGTATTAAACAACTTATTGATCAAGGTATTATTAAAGCTAAACCAAAAACTGGTATTAGTAGCTACAGATCTAAAAAACTTAAAGAACAAAAGAAAAAAGGTAAACGTAAAGGAAAAGGTAGTATCAAAGGAGCTAAAAACGCTCGTACTCCTAAAAAACAAGTATGGATGAAAACTATCCGTGCTTTAAGAACTGACTTAAAAGAAATGAGAGATGCAGGTGAAATTGATCCTACTACCTACCGTAAATTATACAAAATGGCAAAAGGTGGAGCTTTCAGAAGTAAATCTTACATGAAAAACTATGCTAAAGACCATGATATGATTAAATAGGAGGAATTGATTTGGCAAGCGGTTCTAATTATAAAGTAGCATTCAGAAGAAGAAGAGAAGGTAAAACTGATTATGCTGCTAGAGCAAAGTTATTACACTTAGACAAACCAAGATTAGTGGTTAGAATTTCTAATGCTAATGTTATTGTCCAAGTTGTTGAATATGCTAGTAATGGAGATAAAACTATTGTATCTGCACACAGTAAAGAATTAAATAAATTAGGTTGGTTAGCAGGAAATAAAAATACCTCTGCTGTTTATTTAACTGCATACTTATGTGGTAAAAAAGCAGTTGCTGCAGGTGTTGAATTTGCTATTGCAGATATAGGATTAAAATCTCCTATTAAAGGATCTAAAGTATTTGCAGCTGTTAAAGGTGCTGCAGATGCAGGTTTAGATGTTCCTTACGGTGAATCTATTATTCCTAGTGAAGATCGTATTAATGGTGAACATATTGCAGAATATGCAGAATCTTTAGATGAAGAGGAATTTAATAAAAAATTCTCTAATTACCTTGCTAAAGGTCTTCAACCTACTGATTTACCTGAACACTTTGAAGAAATTAAAAATAAAATTGATGAGACTGAGGTATAACTATGAGTTTTAATATGGATGAATGGGAACCTAAAACTAAACTTGGTGAACAAGTTAAAGCAGGTACTATTACTGATATTGATGAAATCTTTGAAAAAGGTCTCCCTATTATGGAATTAGAAATAGTTGATGCTTTACTTCCAGATTTAGAAGAAGAAGTAATGGATGTTAACTTAGTTCAAAGAATGCACAAATCTGGTAGAAAAGTAAACTTCAGAGTTATTGTTGCTGTTGGTAACAAAAATGGTTATGTTGGTTTAGGCCAAGGTAAAGCTAGAGAAGTAGGTCCAGCTATCAGAAAAGCTGTGGATAATGCAAAATATAATATTATTAAAGTAAGAAGAGGTTGTGGAGACTGGGGTTGTGTTTGTGGAAGACAACACACTGTTCCTTTCAAAGTAACTGGTAAAGCAAGTAGTGTAAATGTAACTTTAAGACCAGCTCCTGCGGGTGTAGGATTAGCTATTGGTGATGTAGGTAAAACTATATTATCTCTTGCAGGTATTAAAGATGTATGGGCTAATGCAAGTGGTCAGACTCAAACTACTGTTAACTTTGCTAATGCAGTATTCGAAGCTTTAAAAGAATTAAGTAGAGTAAAAGCTTCTGAACAAGACTTGAAAAATATGGGAGTAATTCAATAAACGGTGGTATCATGTATTTGGTTATTAGAGTAAGAGGTACTACTGGTGTTATAGGGAACATTGCTAGTACTTTAAAAATGTTAAGACTTAACAGAATTAATCATGCAGTTCTTGTTGAAGAAAATCCAAGTTTTAAAGGTATGCTCCAAAAAGGAAAAGATTACATCACTTGGGGTGAAATCGACACTGAAACTCTTGTTGAACTTATTGAAAAAAGAGGAAAATTAGTAGGTGGAGCTGCTATTACTGAAGAATATTTAGCAGAAAATACTGATTACTCTTCTTTTGAAGAGTTAGCTAATGCTTTAATAAACTCTGAAATTAAAGTTAAAGATATTAATATGAAACCTGTATTCCGTTTACATCCTCCAAGAAAAGGATATGAAGGAATCAGACATTCTATTAAAGAAGGTGGATCTTTAGGTTACAGAGGAGAAGCTATTAACGACCTCGCAAAAAGAATGGCTTAGGTGTTTTATATGATTAGAAAACAAAGAAAAATCAACAAAATGAGAGGTTCTAGATCTAATGGTGGGGGCTGTACTAAAAAAAGAAGAGGTGCAGGTCATAAAGGTGGTAAAGGTAAAGCAGGTGCTGGAAAACACCACTGGACCACTACTGTAATTGAAAACAAAAATTACTTCGGTAAACATGGTTTCAAAAGACCTCAAAAAACTATCTATAAATATTATCCTGTAAACTTAGGTTTCTTAAATGATAAAGCTGAACAATTTGTAGAAGAAGGAAAAGCTACTAAAGATGGAGATATAATTGTTATTGATGTAACTGAGTTAGGTTACAATAAAGTTTTAGCTAGTGGTTATCTTACTACACCATTAACTATTAAAGCTCCTGAATTTTCTGAATCTGCAAGGGCTAAAATTGAAGAAGCTGGTGGAGAAGCTATTGATTTATAGATTATTAATCGATTTATAAGTATTTAATTTTATTATTTATTTATAAATCTCTATTT
>JAZLLL010000021.1:0-6722 GCA_045598125.1 Methanobrevibacter sp.
GTTTTATTTTGATAAATTCTATGTTTTATTTATTTAGTTATATGTTTTTTCGTTTATAGTTGTATATTTTTTAGTACATATGTATGTTTTAATGTTTTTAATATATGTGGAATAGTTAACTCTCTTTAAACTTAATTTTATTTCATGTTTTTTATGAATTATGTATTGTTCTACTAAAATTTTTAAAATTATATTTAAAACTTTATATACTTTAATCAACATAGATATATATGGTGAATAAAATACTTGTTTTTTATAGTATTTTTTACTAGTTATTCTAAAAAATTTTCTTTAAATATTTTAATAAATTTATAATCTTATTTTTTAGTTTTTATCTTATTTTAATATGGTGCTTTATATGAATATATAAAATATAAGATATTATTAATTTACATTTATTTAATTTAAAGGAGGTTAAATTTGTCTCAACAAGCTAATGAACTCTTTGAAAACTTTAATGAATTAACACCTTCAGAGTTCTTCAGAAAAAATAAGCAAATGTTAGGATTTTCTGGAAAAATTAGATCATTAACAATTGTTTTTCACGAATTAATCACTAATAGTTTTGATGCTGCGGAAGAAGCAGGTATTCTTCCAGAAATTAAAATAGATTTACGGAGGGTTGGTAAGGATCATTATATTCTTAGACATTCTGATAATGGTCCTGGGATTCCTGAAGATTTTGTAATGAAAGTATACTGTGTAATGTTTGCAGGTTCTAAATTTAGAAATATTCAATCTAGGGGACAACAAGGTTTAGGTTGTAGTGGTTGTGTACTTCTATCTCAAATGACTACTGGTGAAGCTACTCAAGTTATTTCTGGATATAAAGAAAATGGTGAGCTTAAAGGAGTTAAAATGAAGTTTAAAATGGATGTTAAACAGAATAAAGGAGATTTAATTAAAAAAGAAAACTTCGCTCCAGAAAGCACTGGTGTTTGTATCCAACTTCATTTTAAAGAGGTATCTTATTCTTTAGCAGAACAAGGTGCTTTTGAGTATATTCGTAGAACTATGATTGCTAATCCTCATGCAAAAATTACCTTTAGGGATCCAAGTGGCCATAAATATATTTTTAAAAGAGCTGCAGAAATTGTTCCTATTCTTCCAAAAGAAGTTTTACCTCATCCTAAAGGGGTAACTGCTGATGATATTGTTACTATGGCTAAATTTACTGATAAGAGGAACTTTAAAAGTTTACTTACAAGTTCTTTATCTAGAATGTCAAATAAGAAAATTAAAGAACTTGAAGAGATTACTCATATTGATATGAAAAAACGTCCTAAAAGTATGACTTGGAATGAAGCAGAGGCTATTGTTAAAGCATTTGATAAAATGAAATTTATGGCCCCACCTTCTGATGGACTTATCCCTATTGGTGAGGATCAAATTGAGAAGGGTATGAGGTTAATTCTTAAGCCTGAATTTATAACTACTATTACAAGAAATCCAGTAACTTATAAAGGAGGAGTGGCTTTCATTGTAGAAGCAGGTATTGCTTATGGTGGGGATGCAGGTAGAATTGTTAATGAACAAAGAAAATCTGAAATTTTAAGATTTGCTAATAGGGTTCCATTAACTTTTGATCAAGGTAGTTGTGCAATTACTGAAGCTTTAAAATCTATTGACTGGAGAAGATATGGTCTTAGAGACTTAGATAATACTCCACTTACTTTATTTGTAAATATTGTATCAACTCAAGTACCTTATTTGTCTACTGGTAAACAAAGTATTGCTCCTGAACCTGAGATTGTTCATGAAATTAGGCAAGCTACTATGAAAATAGCAAGAAAACTTCAAAAACATTTAAGATCTAAGAGGGCAGAGAAAGAAAAGGCTATGCGTTCTAAAATATTTGAAGATTTAGTTCCAGTTATTATTGAAGAAGCAGCAATTTTAGCTGAGAGGGATGTTCCAGATTATAAACCTGTTCTTGCTAAAGTGACCCGTAGAGCTTTAGCTGAATTGATGGGTGAAAAGATAAAAGATGATGATGACGAAGAAGATCTTGTAGATTCTTTACTTGATGAACTTGATGAATTTGGTCATGTTGTAGATGCAGAACATTCTTCTCGTAATGAAGATTTGAATAAATCTGATTTTGATGATATATTACTTGAAGAAAAAGAACTTTCTGCTAAAAAGAACAAAAGTAAAAAATCTAAAAAAACAGGACAAGCAACTTTAACTGAAGAGGAAGGAGAGTAGATTAGATGGCAGAAACTAAACATGAACACACTCATAGAGATCAAAGAAAACAATATACTTTTAATAAACTTAAAGGTTTTGGTCAAGAGATTGTTGAAGAAATTGAAAAATCTAAAGTTCCTGTTCTTAAAATTCCTTCTAGAGGGACTGGAAATATTGTTTATGATGCAGATAAACGTTATTATGTTCTTGGGGATAGAAAAGGTAAAAGGTCTCTAGGTAATGTAAAACAAATTAGAAAATTAGGCCAAATGGTTTATACTGCTAATTTTTGTAAAGATTTGGTATTAAGAAATAAAACTGCTACTATCAGGGAAATGTATTATATCTCTGAAGGTTGGGGTATTGAATTTAATACACAACAAGAATCTAACACTGTTGGTGAAGATTTGGAAGTAGCATTAGGAGTTACTCGTGAAGATTTAGGTTTAATGCCTGAAGAAGATGGTGCATCTGTTTATGGTGATATTACTTTATTAGATGGTGATTTTGAGATTAATGCTATGAAAGCAGGTAAATCTGGTTATACTATTTCTCCTACAATTGATCAAGTAGAACTTTTAGATTGTGGGGCTGATTTTGTACTTGCAGTGGAAACTATGGGGATGTTTCATAGATTAGTTCAAGAAAATGCATTTAAAAGATATAATTGTTTAATTGTAGGTCTTAAAGGTCAAGCAGCTCGTGCTACTAGAAGATTCATTAAAAGAGTTAATGAAGAATTAGGTCTTCCAGTTTATATTTGTAACGACGGAGATCCTTGGGGATTTCATATTGCACAAGTTATTATTTCTGGTAGTGCAAAATTAGCTCATGTAAATCATGAATTAGCTACTCCTGATGCTAAATTTTTAGGAGTAACTGCAAGCGATATTATTGAGTATGAACTTCCTACAGACCCTCTTAAGGATATTGATGTTTTAAGATTGAAAGAGCTTTCTAAAGATCCAAGGTATAAAACAGAATTTTGGCAAACTGAAATTAAAAAAATGCTTAAAATTGGTAAAAAGGCCGAACAACAATCTTTTTCTAAATATGGTCTTGAATATGTTGTTGATACTTATTTTCCTGAAAAATTAGGTCTTTAATTAATTATTGGTAAAATAGTTAATTTCCACTATTTTTTATTTTTTTTATTTATGAAATTTAATTTTTTAATATTTCAAATTATCTTTTTTTTATTTTTATTTCTATTTTTTTATAATTCTAATTCTTTTTAATTATTTTTTTAAATTAAATATTAAATTTTATATAATTTAAAAGATAAATTTTAATTATATACTTGTTTATGTTATATCAAGTTAATCTCAAAAATTAGATTTTACATTTTATGTAGGTTATAAAAATGATTTCTGTAGCAATTAATGGATTTGGAACTATTGGTAAAAGAGTAGCTGATGCAGTAGCTGCTCAAGATGATATGAAAGTTATTGGTGTAAGTAAAACTAGACCTAACTTTGAGGCAAAAACTGCGGTTAATGAAAAAGGATATAATTTGTATATTGGGATTCCTGAGAGAGAATCTTTGTTTAAAGAAGCAGGAATTGAAATTTCAGGGTATGTTGAAGATATGGTTCAAGAAGCAGACATTGTTGTAGATTGTACTCCTGGAAACATTGGTCCTCAAAATCTTGAAATGTATAAAAAAGCAGGTGTAAAAGCTATATATCAAGGTGGTGAAGATCATGAATTAACCGGTTTATCTTTTAATTCTTTTTCTAACTATGAAGATTCTTATGGTGCGGATTATGCAAGGGTTGTTTCTTGTAATACTACTGGTTTGACTCGTACTTTACATACTTTAAATCATTTAGTAGATATTCAAAAGGTACGTGCAGTAATGGTTCGTCGTGGTTCAGATCCTTCAGAAATTAAAAAAGGACCTATAAATTCCATTGTACCTAATCCTCCAAAAGTACCTTCTCATCATGGTCCAGATGTAAAAACTGTTATGAAAGGAATTGATGTTACTACTATGGCTCTTCTTGTTCCTACTACTCTTATGCATCAACATAATTTAATGGTGGAAATTGGGAATGAGGTTAGTAGAGATGAAGTTATTGAAGCTCTTGAAAAACGTTCTAGAGTTATAGTTGTTGAAGCGGCTTCTGGTTTAGGTTCTACTGCTGAACTTATGGAATATGCTAAAGATCTTGGAAGAAATAGAAATGATTTGTATGAAATTCCAGTATGGAAAGAATCAATTAATGTTGTTAATAATGAATTGTTCTATATGCAAGCAGTACATCAAGAATCTGATGTAGTTCCTGAAAATGTAGATGCAATTCGTGCAATGATGGAATTAGAATCTGATAATGAAAAATCTATAGCTAAAACTAATAAAGCTATGGGTATTTTATAAGTTAATTATTTTTTATTTTTATTGTTTTTTTTTATTTATTATATTGTTTATTTTTTTATTTTTATTTTAGTTCTATTGGTTATTATGAGAGATAATGTTATTTTTGGACCTGCAGGAAAACCTATTAATTTTAAAGGTAAAGCCTTTGAATCTCCTGAATTTTTAGGTCCTAAAGAATTATATGCTTTTGAATATCAATCTACTTATGGTGTTAAAATTGGAGAGTCTCCTGCTATTGCTCTTAGAGATTCTGCTAAAAAACATAATGTCTTAGTTTCGATGCATTGCCCATATTATATTAATGTATGTTCTAAAGAAGAAGTAAAAATTGAAAAGTCTATTGAACGTTTATTTCAATCTGCTAAAATTGGTGAGCTTATGGGTGCTTATAGATTAGTATTTCATCCAGGTTTTTACTCTAATCGAAAACCTAAAATCTGTATGGATTTGGCTAAAAATACTTATTCTAAATTAATTGATAAATGTATTGATGAAGGATTAGAAAATTTTACTTTTTCTCCTGAAACTACAGGTAAACGCTCTCAATTAGGTAATCTTGATGAAATTATTGAAATGTGTGCTAGTTTTGACCATTTTGAACCTACAATTGATTTTGCCCATATTCATGCGAGAGGTAGAGGGATTTTAAATAAAAAAGAGGATTATAATTGTATATTTTCTAAGATTGAAGATAATTTGGATATTAAAAGGTTGCATTGTCATTTTACGACTATTGAATACTCTCATGGGGGTGAGAGAAAACATCATACTTTGGATGAAGAAAACAAATTTGGACCTTATGTTCAAGATTTGCTTATTAATTTAATTGAAAATGATTGGAAGGCAACAATTATTTGTGAAACTCCTTTAATAGATCAAGATGCTATTAAAATGAAAAATCTTTATGATTCTCTTAAATAGGTCTGTTTTAATCAATATGATTTTTAAATCATTTTTTATTGTTTAAAAATAGTTTTCAATGTTTTAATTAATTCTTCATCTTCTATTGACGCTATTTCTTTAATGTTAATAGATAAGTCATAAAATATTTTATTAACAATAGACTTAGTCATATTATCTATTATTTTTATACTCTTGCTATCTATATCATCTAGTTTAATTATGCCCTTTTGCATCTCTCGTTGACGTATATTTTCCATAGATGTTCTTAAATCTCTTAGAATATCATTTACTTCCATTAAATTAAATGATTCTTTTAGTAAATGAAACTCTTCTTCAATAATATTTAGTGCTTCTTTTGCTTCATTTTCTCTAAGTTTTTTAGTTTTATCTGCAATTCCTCTTAAGTGATCTATGTTAAATAATTGAATTCCTAAATCTTTTACTTCTTCTTCAACATCTCTTGGATTAGCAATATCAATTATCACAGTTTTGTGTTGTGGTTGGTTTTTTATAAAATTAAAGACTCTTTCTTTAGTTAAGATTGGATGGGGTGATCCTGTTGCACTAATTATAACATCTGCATTTGAAAAATTAGTTCCAATATCATCAATAAGTATTGCTTCACCATTTAATTCTTTAGCAAGACGTATAGCTTTATAATAAGTTCTATTTGCTACAAAAATTGCTTTAAGATTTTTTTCAGCTAATGCTTTTGCTACAAGCTTCCCCATTTTTCCAGCACCAATTACTAGAACACATTTTTCTTTTAAATCTCCTAAATATTCTTCTGCTAACTCAACAGCGGCAGATCCAATAGAAATTGATCCTTGGTTAATTTTAGTTTTATTTCGAACAACTTGCCCAACATGTATTGCTTTTGTAAAGATAGTTTCTAAAATTTCATTTACATGTCCTTCTTTTTTAGCTTTTAGAAGAGCATCTTTTGTTTGACCTAAAATTTGATCTTCTCCAATTATCATTGATTCAAGACCAGAAGTCATTTTAAATAAATGTAAAATAGCTAAATCATCATATTCTATTATTATATTTTTGTTATTTTGATTAAGAATTTCTTCGCCATAATTACATTTATCACAGTTAATATAATACTCGTAGCGATTACAAGTATTAATCTCAACATACTCATGTATATTAAATTTATTCTTTAAGTTAAAAAATAATTTATCTAACTCTTTTGATACAGTTTCCATTGTTTGAATGTCTGCAATGGTATAATCTACACGTATAT
>JAZLLL010000022.1:0-8554 GCA_045598125.1 Methanobrevibacter sp.
TTTTTTAATATTTTTTTATTTTTAGATAGTTTTAATAATTCACTATTTAGTTAATAAATTTAAAAAAGTATTTATAAGAATAACTATTATTTTTAATTAATTAGTGATATTAAGAGTAAATTTTTTATTACAGGAATAGTACTTTTAATTATTTTAGTATTTGGTGGAATTAGTTTATATGTCACTGATTTATCTCCTGAGTTTACAGATTCTTTTAATGATATAATTGGAGATGGTGAGATGAACACGGAATTAAATAACTCTGCTGATTTAAAAAATAATAAATTAATTAGTAGTGATTCTGAAGATATATTTGATAATAATACTGTTTTAGCTATGCAATCAGGACCTACTCATTCTAAAACAGGAGATGTTTTAATAAAATGGACTATTAAAAATAAAAAAATTATAAAATTACTAATGTTAAAGCGATTGATCAGAATTATTAATATAATTTTGGAACAGTAAATCCTGGAGATTCTAAATCAATTAGTCATTATGTTTATGTTCCATCTATTGAAGATTTAAAAGACGATTTTGATGTAGATAAGGGGAATTCGATGATTTTTATGTTGGAGGATATTCTTTATATTATTCAATAAATAAAAAGAATTATTCTATTACTTCTAGATTTAATTATCATTTTGGATTAATTGTATAATTCATTATATTTTTTTATTTTTTTAGTTTACATATTTTTTTTATTTATATTTTATTTGTATTTATTTTGTAGAGAATCTTTTATGTATCTTTTTATATATAGATTCAATTCTGAGGATATTTCACTTTCTTCCTTACCTAATCTTTTTTTATCAGTAAAAGTTCCTTTTAAAGTTCTACCTGTCCATTTAACTTCTTCTTCTACTCTTTTTCCATATTTTGTTCCAAACATTTTAAACAGAGGGAATTTTGTAATTCCATTTGCTCCACTAAGAATTAAAATACCAATATTTGCTAAATTATCTGTCCAGGTTCCACAAATAATTTCAATATCTGGAAATGCAAGTCTTATTGTAGAGACTACTTTTGCATAGTAAAGAGAAGCAGGTTGTGAACTATTTACATATTCAGTTTCTGGATGAGGATTTAATGAATAGAAGATAACTCTGTCTATTTTATGTTCTTTAATATAATCTATTAAATATTCAGTATCTTCAAAACTTTCACCAAGTCCTAAAATAATTGTAATAGCTTTTTTAAATCCTAAGTCTCCTGCTTTATCTAACATATCGCTTATTTTATCTAATGGTTTGCTTGGACAAATTTGTTTTTGGAATTTTGGATTTGCTGCTTCTACTGCTCCAGTTATTCCTTTAATTTCATTAGCGTATTCTTCTAATTCTTCAGTTATTCCTGTATTTAACCAAACGCCTTCTCCAGTTATATTGTATATATTTGTAGCTATTGACTTTATTTCTTCAGTTGTGAAAGATTTATAACCTCCAGATAAAAATTCTATATTCCATCCAAGACGGTTACACATTTCTGCTTCTGCTAATATATTATTTACTCTTCTTCTAGCTTTACTTGGATTTTTAATCTTGTTCTTTTGAGTACTCATATAACAGAATTTACAATCTCCTTTATCACACCACCATGATAAGAATATTGCTCTTTCTAAACTTATTTCATTATAATTTTTTCTAAGACTAAGTTTATTTGCTTTACTGATTAAATCTAATGTTTCAATACTAGTTTCATTTTTGTTCATAGCTACTTTCTTCCTTTGTTTTTAATATCCATTGTGTTTTTATTGTGATATCTAACTTATTCCTTATCTGTATAAATATTATGCTTTTTAGTATATAAATTTCTTTTAGTGCCTAGTGCCTAATTTTTAATTATTCTAAATAGTAATATTTATATACTATGAAGTACAACCTTTTAATGATGATAACTATCTTATAATTTTATGAGTTTCTTAGAAACATTTATATATGATGTTATTCAATCTAATTGTACTGTTATTTTAACAGAATTTTTTTATTGATTATTTAAGCATGGGTTATTATGCCTCCGTAGCTCAGTAGGTAGAGCGTTCGGCTGTTAACCGATTGGTCGCAGGTTCGAGTCCTGCCGGTGGCGCTTTTGGGCCCATAGCTTAGCCAGGTAGAGCGCTCGGCTCATAACCGGGATGTCATGGGTTCGAATCCCATTGGGCCCATCATAATCATTTTATTGTATTTTCATGCTCCGATGGTGTAGTCCGGCCAATCATTTCGGCCTTTCGAGCCGAAGACTCGGGTTCGAATCCCGGTCGGAGCATTTTTTATATTTGAAAGATTTTTGGGAATCTCCTTCCCTCTCTTTGTAGCGGGGGTGTCCGAGCGGCCAAAGGAGACAGGCTTAGGACCTGTTGACGCAGGTCTACCAGGGTTCGAATCCCTGCTCCCGCATTTCTTTTAAATTCATTTTTAATCCTTATTGTATTTTTAATGCCGGGGTAGGGTAGGCGGTCATCCTACGGGACTGTGGATCCTGTGACTCGGGTTCGAATCTCGGCCCCGGCCCCATTTTTAAATCTATTTTATCTATTTTTATAATTTTTATGTTTGTAATTTTTATTTTTTATAATGTTTTAATTGTTTTTAAGAGAATTATTTAAATTATTAAATTTAAATATATTATTACTTTTCATTTGCTCTTACTATTGTTTAATATTATTTAATTTTTATAGTTTAATATGGTTGGGTATTATGGCTAAAAAAGGTTCAGCTGAAGAAAGAGATTTGGTTCATAAATTATGGGATAGGAATTTTGCCGCTATGAGGGCTCCTGCTTCAGGGGGGGCTACTAAAAAACCCTTACCTGATGTTTTAGCAGGTAATGGTAAAATTTATTTAGCTATTGAAGTTAAAACAACAATTAAGGATAAAATTTATATTGATTATCCTCAAATTGATTCTTTGGTTGAATTTTCTAATATTTTTGGTGCAACTCCTTATTTAGGTATGAAGTTTAAATATACTAAATGGCTATTTTTACCTATAGATGTCCTTGAAAAAACTAAAAAGGGTAATTATAAAATTACTAAAAATTATTCTTTAGAAAAAGGTTTGGAATTAGATGAAATTACTGGTAAAGATTCTCAAATGAAGTTTTAAATTTTATTTATTATATTGCATATTCTAAGCATTATACTAAATATTTATTAATCTTTAATTTTTTATTTTACTTATATTTTTTTAAATAATTTTAGATTTTATCAAAAGATTTATATATTATTAGAACATATTTTATATTACTGTGATTTTGCCAAGATAGCTTAGAGGCGAAGCGGTTGGCTGCAGACCAATTACACGGGAGTTCAAATCTCTCTCTTGGCTTTAATTAGCTATTTAATTAGCTAATTATCTTTTTCATTTGTATGGGGTTATAGTGTAACCTGGCATCATCTGGGACTCCAGTTGTCTTTGAAGAAAAACGCGTAGTCTGATCGGTAATTTAATTGGTGATTAATACTAATTATTGGTGATGTGATGACCAATTGGAGTACTGAGACAAGAGAAATCCTAGGATCGGGGTTCAAATCCCTGTGACCCCATTTTTTTTAATAAATAATTTATAACGATTGTTATTATATTTTTCTATTTTTGAGTTTTATTATATTTAATTCTTTTAGTTTATTTAATTTTTAAGAGGGTTTTAATGTATCTACTTTATTTAGATTAAATTTTAATTAATTATATTAACTATTTAAGATAAAAATTATTATATTTAATAAGTTTAAGTTTCAATAAGTTAGATTCTTTTAAAAATCAATTATATCTTAAATATTATTTTTTTTATTTATCTAGTTATTTATTTGTTGGTGAGTATTATGGCTAAAATTAATAATGTACATTGTATTTCTGGTATTGGTGCTGATTCTAATTATTATTTAATTGATAATTCTCAATGTGGAGGAAAATTTAATCATATTCTAGTTGATACTGGTACTGGTGAAAATAAAGAATATTTATATTCTGCACTTGAGAACATTGGATTTTCTTATAAGGATATAGACTTAATTATTAATACTCATTGTCATTTTGATCATGTCGGAGGAAATTATTGCTTACCTAATGCAAAAGTAGCTATTGGAGAATATGATGCAGAATCTTTAAGAAGTAATGATTCTAAATCAACAGTTTCTAGTATGTTTAATTTTAATATTAAAAAATATGATGTTGACATAGAGCTAAAAGAAGGAGATAAAATAGGAAACTTTAAAGTTTTATTCACTCCAGGCCATACTTCTGGAGGAATTTCTTTGTATGATGGAGAAATCCTTATTTCTGGTGATACTATTTTTGCTAATGGTGGTATTGGTCGTATGGATCTTGGTGGAAATCCTCAAGATATGA
The DNA here is from genome assembly GCA_045598125.1 of Methanobrevibacter sp. Lineage (GTDB taxonomy): Archaea > Methanobacteriota > Methanobacteria > Methanobacteriales > Methanobacteriaceae > Methanobrevibacter. Next base: position 4,347 of record JAZLLL010000022.1, read on the forward strand.
AATATTCTTTATCTAAACTAAATAAATTAGATGTAAAATATCTACTCCCAGGTCATGGACCTTGGGTTGATGAAGGGAATAAACATATTTTAATGTCTTCTTCAGTGTTAATTTAGTAAATTTTATATAGTCATTTAAATTTTAATCTATGGTTATATAGTAAATTTAATGTACTAGTTTATAATCTATAAATTATAATAAATTTTATTATGTACGATATTGGCGATATTAGAGAAAAAGATATGGAGAAAAGATTATAAGAATCGTTTTCCACTCATAAATTTCTTTTCTGCTTTTTCTATTACATTACTTTTTACAAGTATGGAAATTCTATCTCCATTTTCAAGTAAATCCTCTGGTTGAGGAATTTCTAACCCTTTTGGCCCATATTTTGCAATAATAATATAATCTTTAGTTGGTGAGAGTTCTTTTATTTGTTTTCCAAAAATTTTTGGATTTTTAATTTTCATATCTAAGATTTCTGCTTCTCCTTCACCAAATGTAATTAAGTCTGCTACATTAGGCCTATTAATAACTTTTTCAAGGAATCCTGCAGCAGTTCTTTCAGGACTGATTACTTCATCAATTCCTACTTTTTTAAATGCTTCTTCATGATCTATATTACTTACTCTTGCAATAATTTTTGGAACATCATATTCTTTTACTAAAATGCAAGATAATAAATTAGATTCGTCATTTCCAGTAGTTGCTACAAAAACATCTGCTTCATCAATATTAGCTTCTTCTAATATCTTAGTATCCGTACCATTTCCGCAAATAACCATAGCATCTAACTCAATTGATGCTTGGTTACATAAATCTTCTCTACTTTCAATGATTGTTATATCATATCCATCATTAATTAAAAAATCAGCTAAAGAAAGACCTACTCGGCCTCCACCCATAATAATAATATACATGATACCACCTTAATTAAAGAATTTATTAATTAATTCTTATTTCTAATTCTCTTTTAGAATCTTCTCATGTTATAGAATACTGTTAAATTCTATTAATATAAACTAGTTAACTATTTTTATATTATTAAGAAGATAAATACTTCTTATTATTTTATCTCACACATATAAAATAATTAATGAAGTATGTAATCACTACACAGTATAATCTATTTTTTATATTTATAAGCTTTTCGCAGAGTTTGTTTGCATTTATTGAAATTATTTTTATTATATGGATAAAAAATTTTGCTATTTGTATATGCTAAATTATTAGATAAAATGTTAATTAATAAGTTATATGTTAATTTAAAAGAAGTTATGTATATTAGTTTAAAATTTAGTTTTTATTAAATTTAAATTAATAAGTATTTTAATAAGAATCATATTCTTTTTTTTAATAAGAATCATATTCTTTTTTGTATTTTTTTAAACTTTTTCTTTTTTTTGAAGGATTTATTATTTCAAATATACTTCTCATAACTACAAGAACAGGAATAATTTCTAATCTTCCTATCCACATTTCAAAAATCAAAGCTATTTTTATTACTCCGGGTAATTCAGTAATAATAATTCCGGTACTTAATCCATTATTACTTTGTGCAGATATTGTATCAAATAATGCATTTAATGGGGATGATCCATATAGTACTAATACAAACCAAACAATTGCTATAAACATAATATAAATAGTAATATAAGTTGTAGCTTCTTTTATTTCTTTATCTTTTAATATTTTACCAGCTATTTTTGTATTAATTATTCTTCCTTCTGGTGAAATTATATTTCGTATATTAAGATTTATTGCTTTTAATGCAGTTAAAATACGTACTAATTTTAATCCTCCTGCTGTTGACCCAGATGATCCTCCAATACCCATTAAAATAAATAAAAGGATTAATGTAGATCCTGGCCATAAAGAGATATCTGCAGTAGGGGAGATACTTGCACCTGTAGATGTAATTGCAGAAATTACATGGAATATAACTTCAATTGGAGCAATTTTTGTTGATAAAAGTATAACAATACTTACAAAAATTGTTGTAATAATTAATGTCTGAAATTGAATATCTTCTAAAAGGGATTTTCCTTTAGTTTTAATAACTTTATAATGTCCTGAAAAACTTGTAGCTCCTAAAATCATCAGTATCATAGTTACAATATAAACTAAATTATTTTGGTAATATCCTACATTTGCATTTTTGATAGACATCCCTCCAGTAGATATGGAAGTAAGGGCAAGGTTTACTGAATCAAAAATGGGCAATCCTAATAATATGTAGACTAATATTCCTATTGCAGTATAGATTACATAAATAGTTAAAGTTTTCTTTAAAGTATTTGTTATGCTAGGTTTAATCTTTTCATCTCTAGCTTCAGATTTATAAAGACGTGCTGCAGATGTTCCACTTCTAATAATAATTCCAATAAATATAACAACAATTCCTAAACCTCCAATCCATTCTTCTAAACTTCTCAAAAATAAGATTGAATGAGGTAAAATTTCTACATTTGGAAAAAAGGTAAATCCACTACCTGTCCAAGCAGATATGTTTTCAAAAAAAGCATTTATTAAACTAATATCTAAATATAGCATCATAATCAAAGAACCAATTAAAGCTGCCCAAAGCCAAGCTAAGGATGATACTATCATTCCATGTTTTAATTTAAGCTTATTATAATTTTCATATTCTTTATTAAAAAAAGTACCAATTGCAATAGATATTAAACATGGGACAATATAACAAAAATAATCTCCTTCTTGATAAATAAGTGCAACAAGCAGAGGTATTAAAAGTAAAACACCCACTCCTTGCATAATCATTCCAAGATAGTGACAAATTATACGGATGTCATTTCCAGTTATGTATCTCATTATTTTTAGTTTGATTTTTAAATATTTAAAGATTTCTTATATAAATATTTATAATAGTTTATATTAAATATTATTAGATATTCTAAGATATTCTATTTTATTAATGGTTAATAAATTTAAATTATAGGTTAATTTGAAGATATTTAATAATTTTAATAGTTTAAATTTTATTCTGTTATAGTTTAATGGTGATGTAATGGCAAGTCTTAAGGAGTATAAAAAAACTTTTATTTTTTTAGTTATAGGTTTAGCTATTATGGCTATTATTTTATATTTTATAGGTATTGACACTGTTATTAGTGCTCTTGCAGTAGCTAACTTATGGTATATTTTTATTGCAGTTATTTTACAATGTTTTACTTATTACATGTACACTATTCGTTGGTTTATTGTAAATAAGGGTGCAAATATAGATAATATTAATATTAAAAGATTACTGCCTATGGTTATAGTTAGTTTGGCTGTTAATAATATCACTCCAAGTGGTAGGGGTGGAGGTGAACCTGTTAGAGCTTATATATTATCTAAAGAATCAGAGTATTCTTTTAATAAAACTTTTGCCACAGTTTTAGGTGATAGAGCATTAGATACTTTTCCATTTATTATTTTAGCTATTTTAACAATTATTGGGATGATTATGAGCTTTTCATTAAGTTTGGTTTGGATTATAACTTTAAGTGCATGTGTTGTAGTTATCACTATGCTTGTAATTGTTTTAATTTATATGTGTATTAATGAAGATTTTGGTCTTAAACTCACTAATTGGCTTATTAAAATTGTTAAAAAATTTTATAAAAAATATTCTAATGAAACTGATATGAAAATTAAAAATGCAGTTTTTGGATTTCAAGGTACGATGAATGTATTAATAAGAGATAAAAATGTTTTAAGATTTGCTTTACCTTTATCTTTCATAATTTGGATGTTTGAAATTTTAAGGGTTTATTTTGTATTTTTAGCATTTGGGGCAAATATTTCTCCTGTTGTTATTGGTGAAGTATTTATTATTGCATCTTTGGTTGGTATGGTTCCCCTTTTACCTGGGGGAATTGGTGCTGTGGATGGAATAATGATTTTATTCTACTCTGGATGTGGAATTACTACATCTATCAGTGCGGCAGCTACAGTTATAGAACGTTTAATTTCGTATTGGATGACGACTTTAGTTGGTTTAATTGTTCTTCCTATTTATGGGGCTTCTGTTTTAGATAGTTTATCATTTAATGGTGGAAAATCACAGAATATTGATGAATCTTTAGATAATTCGGATATTCTTTTAGATTCTAATGAAAATTAATTTTTTTTTTAAAGGATATTCTTATTTTTTAATATATTCTAATATTTATCAGAATAAAATAGAAACATTTATTTTATTT
>JAZLLL010000023.1:0-3267 GCA_045598125.1 Methanobrevibacter sp.
TATTTAAAACCCACCACATAACAATTGATTAAAATTTTTTATAAAACAATATTTAATAAATTAATAATATATTATCAATAAAAAGTAATCAACAATATTAAAAAGTTAATAAATGATTTTAATATTAACCATTAAGTAAAAATTAATTATTAAATTTAAATGTTAATTATTAAATTATCAACAGTCCTATTCTAAATAATTAACTTAATTTTAAATATCATTGCGTGTTTAAAAATTAGGATTCCCTAACGTATTTAAAATTATAAATAAATATAATTTGCATATAATTAGCATCATATTTACTTTGATATATTTCAATCATTTTAATATATATTAATTCTTATATTTAAATATAATCTTTAAAAAGGAAAATTATAAAAAATAAACAAACAATAAAACTAATTAAAAATTCTAAATAAATAAAAAGAATAAAAGAAAAAATAAAAAAACAATAATGAAAAAATAGAAAAGAATTAAAAAATTAAATTAAGAATACTTGAATATGACCAGTTAAGATATTCGGAAGGACTTGAATAAAATTAAATTCAGAAATACTCATAGAAACAGCATCACCACGAGAATATCCTTCACCCCAATCTTTTTCACGAATATTATCTACTAAACCATTACCAAAAATATCTTCTGCAGCATAATCATCAACAACAACACAAATATTTGGAGAAGTATGATAGGTATACTCAATAATATCCTTAGCAAATTGATATGGTTCATCACTATCTAAATAAATATTATGGAGAGTTTGACCTTGAGAATTATGAGAGCTTCCAGGATAAATCCACTGAAAACCTCCACCTAAACTCCATAAAGCAGCCATATCAACACCAGGAGTCCCCTCACTAGTATCTGCAGCTAATATCAACACATTAGACATTAAAGAAACTATTATTAATATTACTGCAATAATTCCAATAATTTTAACAATTTTATTCATTAAAACACCCCATAAGACTAATTAATTATAATGTTATTAAAAGTTAATAATATGATTAACTAAATTTAGATAATTAACTTAAATTTTAATATAATTAATTACTAGATGGTTGAGATAAATTTTTAGTATCAGAAACTTTACCTACTACTGAAGACTTAATTTCCTTAATTTTTGAAATTAATCTATCTTTTTTACTACCATTTATTAAGATATTTTCTAATACATCTTCAAAGGTTTCAATAGGAATAATTTCAATCATATCCTCATATTTTTTCTCAAGCATTACATCCTCCATATTAGATTTAGGAAGAAGAACTTTTTTAATTCCTGCTTCAGCAGCAGCTTCAATTTTATGAGTAGCTCCACCAATAGGCATCACATCACCCCTAACACTTAAAGAACCAGTTAATGCAACAGTTTGATCTATTGGGATTCCTTCAACAGCAGAAATAACTGCTGCAGTCATGGAAACACTAGCACTATCTCCTTCAACTCCATCGTAACTTTGTAAAAATTGAACATGAATATCATAATTAGAAATATCAACCTGAGTGTATTTTTTAATAATTGCACTTATATTTTGCACAGAATCTAATGCAATTTCACCTAATTTACCTGTAACTATAATTTTACCTTCATTTTTACTATTAGCAGGAGCCATTTCAGCAGCAATAGGCATTACAATACCACTTCTATCACCCATAACTGCTAAACCATTAACCATACCTACTTTTCCACCAGTAGAATTGAATACACTATACTCTTTCCTTTGAACAATAGCTCTATCTACCATTTGTTGTTCTAAAGTTCTTGAGAATTTTTTAGCAGTAATTACATGATTTGCAGTAACAAGTTCCGCACCTTCCTCTATAGCAATATCACCAGATGATCTTACTAAACCACCTAATTCTCTTAATCTTAAAGTTAATGAATTTTTTCTACCAGATCTACGTTTAGCTTCTAAAATAATTTCATCTAAAGCATCAGTAGAAAAGTGAGGAATTCTTCCATCATTTTTAACTTCTTGTGCAACAAATTGAACAAGTTTACGTCTATTTTCCTCATTATCTTCCATATAATCTTTCATAAATACTTCATAACCATATCCTCTAATTCTTGAACGCATCGCAATATGCATACCTTCAAGAACTTGAATATTACCAGAAGCTACAAGAACAAAATCACAAGGAACTGCTTGAGAACGAACCATTGCACCACTACTATTTTCACTTTGACCAGTAATCGCATATTTTTTCTCTTGCATAGCAGATAAAAGTTCTTGTTGAGTTTTCATACTCATGGTACCAATCTCATCAATGTATAAAACTCCTTTATGTGCTTTATGAATCATACCACTCTCAACACGTTCATGAGCAGGAGTCCCAAGACCACCAGATTGATAAGGATCATGTCTCACATCACCTAATAATGCACCTGCATGAGCACCAGTAGCATCCATAAATGGTGCAAATCTTTTATCTCCATTGTTTACAAGTAATTTAGGAGATAAAGAATTATTTTTAGGTTTAATTTGCATAGATATAAAAATAATAAGTAAAGCCGCAATAATAGCTTCAAATATTTTTTGATACATTAACCCTAGAACAAATACAGCAGCAGTAGCAATCATAGTAATCATTAATTTTTTCTCATCACTACTTTTAGCATTAGCTTTGTTTAATTTAACTATTTTTTTACCTTCACCTGCAGGAACAGTTCTTATTAATGGATAGTTACTATCTTCACCATTTGGATAAACTAAAACATCTTCTAAAACTTCAGGAGGAAGTAATTCAGCCATTCCTTTAGCTAACATAGATTTACCTACACCAGGATCACCAATTAAAAGAACATTTCTCCTTTGTTTAGCTGCTTTCTTAATAGTTTCAACAGATTCTTCATGACCTATAACCTGGTCAATTAATAATGGAGGTACTTCAATATCTCCAGTATTGGTAATAGAAGAATAATCAAGCATAGGTTTTGTTTTAGAAGTTTCATCTCTCTCAACAACTTCTACTTCTACACTTTCTTCAGTTTCTTTAGTATCATCACTAAAATCTACAGAAGAATCCTCAATATTATTCTCAGATTCTGAAAAATTAAGTTCTGTAGATAAATTTTCATCTAATTTCATTAATAAACCCCATATTTATTTTTTAAATTAATAACTAGTTTATAAGTTTAAATTTTAATAATTGAATTTTTAATTTATAAATCACTACAAGTTATTTATAAATCACTACAAGTTTATACTAATATTAATATACATTCATTATTAATAAAAGTTATGATATTAATTATATAAAAAGGTT
>JAZLLL010000024.1:0-4450 GCA_045598125.1 Methanobrevibacter sp.
AATTAATTAAATTAAGGGATATAATGCAAATTAAATCATCATCTTCATCTAATAAAAACATTGAAAAGGAGTTTAAAAATCTAAGAAAAGAACTTTTAGATTTAACTTTAAGAAACCCTTTACTTAATTTTAAATCAAGAAATAAAACTCTTAATATTATTAATCAAACTCCATCTAATGTATATAAAACTTTAGTTTTAGAAAATAAAAGAATGTATTTTGCTCCAAATAAAAAAGATGATGAAAACAAAATATCTCGTGCTCATGCTTTTATTTCACAAACTATTGATATTTTTTCTAATATTGAAGGAGATAAAAGTTTAAAAGCTGATCTTTCACCAAGTGAACTTCAAAAAAGACTTTTTTATATAGATCAACAAGCAAAAACTATGATTCAAGAACAAGGGTATAATATTTTATATATTGCATGTGGTTTTGTAGAGTGGTTTGATAATAAAAAACCAAAGCAAAAAAATTTAGCACCTCTTATTCTTATTCCTGTTGAAATAGAACGTAAAAAAGCTGGAAACTCATTTTCTATATCTTGGACTGGAGAAGATCTTCAACATAATATATCTTTAGAAGCAAAACTTCGTGAAGAAGGAATTAAAATACCTAAATTTGAGGCAGCATCTTATATTGAATCTGTAGATCAATATTTACTTTCTGTTAAGAAAGCTATTTCTAGACATAAAAATTGGAATGTTAATACGAATGTTGCTTTAGGATTTTTCTCATTTACTAAATTTGTAATGTATAATGATCTTAATCCTGAAAGTTGGAAAAATAATGTTGATTTAACTAAAAATGAGTTAATTGAAGCTATTTTCAACCCAAGTAAAAATATTTATGATAACACATTTAAAGAAGAAGATATTGATAAGAAACTTCATTATAAAACAATGTATCAAGTTTTAGATGCTGATTCTTCTCAGATTTCTGTTATTGAGAATGTTAAAGCAGGACATAATTTAGTTGTTGAAGGACCACCAGGTACTGGTAAGTCTCAAACTATTGTTAATTTAATAGCTGAACTTATTGCAGAAGGTAAAACAGTTCTTTTTGTTAGTGAAAAAATGGCTGCTTTAGAAGTTGTAAAAAATAGATTAGATAGTGTAGGTCTTGGTAAATTTGTATTAGAGTTACATTCCCATAAAACAAGACGTAAAAAATTATTAAAAGAACTTCAAAAAGCAACTAATGTTAGAGCAACAAGAGATTTAAAATTAGATCAAACTTTAAGAAAATTAGAAAATTTAAAGGAACAATTAGATGATTATGTGGAGGTTATTCATAAACCACTTTATAATGTTAGTTTATCTGCATTTGAACTTTATGGTATGAAAGAATCTGCTGAAGATTATTTCTCAAGAACTGGAAAATTACTTCCGTTAGTTAGATTTGATAATCCTCAAGAAATTACTCTTAAACAATTAGATGATCTTATTATTTCTCTTGAAAATTTATCAGAATTATATGGTACTATTTCTAAAAATAATCCTTGGAATTTTTGTAATCCTAAAAGTTTACTTCCTGCAGATTTAAGGGAAATTGAATTATTAATTAGGGATGCATTAGATTCATTAAATGAATTTAGATATGAAATTAATATTATTAATGAATTGTATGGAATTAAATCTCCAAATACTATAAAAGAATATGAAAACTCAATTGAAGCTTTAAAACTTTTAAACACAAATAATGCTAGATTTGTAGATAGTTCTATTTTGCTTAATACTGAATGGTATGAAAATCCTGATAAATCTTATGAATTAATTAGTCTTCTTGAAAAATATCAAAAATCAGCTCATTTATTTGATAAATTTACAGATAAAATATTAGTCACTGATTTAAATATATTAATTCAAGATTTAAAAAAAGAAACATCTAGAAAATTTAAATTCTTTGGAGGACATAATTATAAAGCTGAACTTTCTCAATTATATATAAATAATGTTCCAAATGATAGAGAAGCTTTAAATGATTTAATTAATCTTAATCAAAATATTAAAATCAGACAAATTATTTCTGATAATGAAAGGTTAGCTACTCGTTACTTTGGAAAATTATGGAGTACAAAAGCAAATATTAATGAACTTAAAGAGTTAGCTAATTGGATGAATAATTTTACATATCTTTTAAGTAATGGAACTTTTAGTGAAACTACAGTTAATTTATTAGATAAAGATTTATTTACAATTAATGTTGATGTAGATATGGCAGATTATATTGAATATGGTAATAAGTTCTATAAAAATCTTAAAAATCTTGAATCTAAATTAAATCCTAGAAGTAAATTAATATTTAAATGTGAAAGTGAAGATGTTTCATTTGATAGTTGGGAAAATCAATTAAATAAATGGAAAGGTCAACTTTCAAGTTTACATTTGTGGTCTCAATATTCAAATACTAAAAGAGCTTGTATGAATACTCTTGCTTCCATATTTGTTAAAACTATAGAAAAAAGAAATATTAAGAAAGATGAAGTTAAATCATTAGTATTAGGTAACTTTGCAGATAGTCTTTTAAATATTATTTTTGCAGAAAATGATACTTTAGCTACCTTTATTGGAGAATTACATGAAAATCGTATTAATGAATTTAGAGATTTAGATAAAAAAATTATTAATCTAAATAGGAAAAGAATATTTAATAAATTAAATAGTGAAATTCCTAAAATTTTTGGTGGAGCAGAAAATCCTGAAGCTAAAGTTTTAGCTGGAGAATTTACAAGAAAAAGTGGCCATTTGCCTGTTAGAAATCTTCTTGAAAAGGCAGGAGGCACAATTAAAAAAATTAAACCAGTATTTATGATGAGTCCTCTATCTATTGCACAATATCTTGATCCAACTAATCCAAAGTTACAGTTTGATGTTGTTATTTTTGATGAAGCAAGTCAAGTAAAACCTGAAGATGCATTAGGTGCATTTATGAGGGGTAAAACAGCTGTTGTTATGGGTGATACTCAACAATTACCTCCTACAAGTTTCTTTGATCAAATGACTGATTCAGAAAGTGGTGAAGAAGTAGCTACTGCTTTAGATATGGAAAGTATATTACATCTATGTAAATTATCATTCCCTGTAAAAATGCTTAAATGGCATTATAGGAGTCGTCATGAATCCCTTATTAATATATCTAATCGTGAATTTTATGATAATGAACTTTTAGTTTATCCTTCTCCATCACATAATGACCCTGAATTAGGTCTTAAATTTAAATATAATCCTAATACTGCATATCATAGAGGAAATAGTTCTGCAAATCCTAAAGAAGCTAAAGATGTCGTTAAAGAAGTATTTAATCATTTTGCTAAATATGGTGATAAAAAAAGCTTAGGTGTTGGGACTTTTTCAGTAGCTCAGAAAAATGCTATTTTAGAAGAATTGGAAATTGAGAGAAAATTACATCCTGAATTCGAACCTTTATTCTCAGATAAAAAAGCAGAAAGATTCTTTGTTAAAAACCTTGAAACAATTCAAGGGGATGAAAGAGATGTTATTTTAATTAGTATTGGATATGGATATGATACAGAAGGTAAAATGTCTTTAAACTTTGGTCCATTAAATCAAGATGGAGGAGAAAGGCGTTTAAATGTTCTTATTACAAGAGCAAGAGAAAAATGTGTTATATTCTCAAACTTTAAATCACATGATATTCATTTAACAGCAAACCCTCCGTTTGGAGTTAAATCTTTAAAAAACTTCTTAGAATATGCTGAAAATTTAGAACTTAATAATAATATTAATGAAGATATTGAGTCATCTCCATTTGAAGATGCAATTTATAACTTTTTATTAGATAGTGGTTATAATCTTGATAAAAATGTTGGATGTGCTGGATTTAGAGTTGATTTAGCTATTATTGATGATGAAAATCCAGGTAAATATATATTAGGTATTGAATGTGATGGAAGAATTTATTCATCATCTAAAGTAGCTCGGGATAGAGATAGACTTAGAGATCAAGTTTTAACAGGTTTAGGTTGGAATATTTATCATTTATGGTCTACTGATTGGTATAGAAATAGAGAATTAGCTAAAAATAAATTAATTGAATATATAGAATCTACTAAAATTAATACTAAAGTTAAGGAAATTAAATCACAAATTAATGATTTCGAATCAATGAAAATTAATCCAGTTACAACATTTGTTTTAGGAGAAAATGAAGAAGATAATAAAATAAATCTTGAAGAAGATATTAATAAGAATATAAGTTCTTCTAGTGAAACTGTTGATTCAACTATTGAGTTTAATGGTTCTTCTAGTGAAACTGTTGATTCAAATGTTAATTCTAATGAAGATTTTATTAATTTAAATAATAATAATTTAGATACTGATAATAAAATTAATAATATAAATAGTTTTAATAATCAAAATATAAATAATAAATCAATTAAAGATATTAAGTTTTCTGATGAATATATTGAAAATGAAATTGATATTAA
>JAZLLL010000025.1:0-7563 GCA_045598125.1 Methanobrevibacter sp.
ATTTTCTATTTTATTATATTAATCTCTTTTTTTTATTGAGGTTAATATTTAAATAGGATTAAATTTAAATTATTAGTAGTCTTATTGTATCTTCTGATTATAAAATTATTTTAAATAATATAATTTTTTTGGAAGATATGACTATCATGTTATAGTATAGTTGTAATTTTGGAGTGGTTTTATGAAATCTGGAAAAATTCCTATATTAAGTATTTTTCTTTCAATTATTATAATTGGATTAAGTGCATATAATCTTGCTACTGCAAGTGTTTGGACAATGGATGTTATAATGATTACTATTATTCTATTTGTTGTTGGTGTAACCTATGCTATGTCTACTTTTGTTCCAGCATGGCTTAAATCTGCAGTTTTTATAGATGGTCTTATTTTTTTAATTAGTTTTTTCTTTATGAGTTATCCAATTAACATTGTATTTGGTGTTGTGGGTATTATATTACTTTTAATAGCTATTTTAGCATATCTTGGGAAATTACCTAATTATATGTTAAGATTATTTTATCAAAATTAATTAATCTATTTTTATATTTTTTTTGATTATCTTCTTAATTTTATTATTGTCAATTTTTCGCTTATTTTTTTATTATTTTTTTTTTGATTATCTTCTTAATTTTATTATTTGTCAATTTTTCGCTTATTTTTTTATTATTTTTTTTTGATTATCTTCTCAATTTTATTATCATTTATCAATTTATTACTTAATATAATAAAATATATATATTAACAAAAATAAAATTTAAATTACCATGGTGATTTATTATGGCAGGGATATCAGAATCTATTACCCAAATAAAAAATGCTGAAAAAGATGCTGATTCCTTAGTAGAGCAATCAAAAATCGATGCGAAAGCAATGGTTGATGATGCTAATGTTAAAGCAAATGAAATTGTTGAAACAGCTAAGAATGAAGCACTTGAAGAAGCTAACTCTGTTGTTAAAGAAGCAGAGGAAAATGCAAAGAAAGAAGCTAAATCTATTTTTTCTAAAGCAGATTCTGACGTTAATACAGTCAAATCTAGTGCTATGAATAATGTGGATGAAGCTGCTTCTATTATAGTCAAAAAGATATTATAGTGTGAGATAATGTTTAAAACTGCGAGAATGCGTAAACTGAATGTTATAACTTTGGACACTTATGCAAGTAAAGCTGTAAATGCATTACATGCTGAAGGTATTGTTCAAATAAGCGATATTTCTGAGCGTATTCAGCAAGATCCTGAGCTAGCTGAAGTTTTAAAACCTTCAAAAGTTACACCTTATACTGGTAGAATATCTTCTCTTTTGATGAAAACAACTGCTCTTTCTGAATTATTAGGGGATGCATTATCTGAAGGTCAAAGTTTAAAAGAGAAATTATCTTCTCTTATTAATCCTGAACTTCCTATTCAAAAAGAAGTTGAAGATATGGATACTAAAGCATTTATTAGTTATGCTGAAGGTATTTTGGCTCAAGTAGAGGGTGAAACTCAGGGGATTGAAGAAAAGTTAGCCGCACTGGACAGTGAGAAATCTGTATTAGAATCTAATAAAAGTTTAGCAGAAAATCTTAGTTCTTTAGATATGGATTTAGGACTTTTGTCTGATTCTAAATTTACCACTACCTTTGTTGGTAGAACAACTGCTGAATCTGTTGAGAAATTCAAAGCTGAATGTGGTAAGATTACAGACAATCTATTCGTTCAAACAGCTCCCGATGGAAAAGAAGTTTATATCATGGTCGTTGTGGTAGCTGATGAATTTAAAGATGATGTCTTTACCTTACTTAGAAAAATTGAATTTGAAAAATTTGAAATCGGTGATGTAGAAGGAAAACCTAGTGAAATTATTTCTTCTGCAGAATCTAGATTATTAAGTATTGAAAATGAAAAATCCCAAGCTAAAGCTGAATTGAAAGTTGTAGCTGAAAAATGGGATGATGAAGTTCTTGCTTTAAAAGAACAATTAGAAAATGAAAAAGAGAAAAATGAAGTATTTTCTTCTTTTGCTGAAACTAAAAAATCTGTAGTTTTTGAAGCTTGGGTTCCAGTAAAAGATTTGAAAAAAGCTGAATCTGTTATTGAAACTTCTACTGAAGGACATTGTGTTCTTGATATAGAAGAAGTTCCAGATGACTCCGAAGATGTGCCTATTTTACAACAAAATGGTGCTTATGCAAAACCTTACGAATTGCTTATTGGTATGTATGCTCCTTTGAAATATAATGAGATTGATCCTACTATATTTGTAGCACTTACATTTCCATTCTTCTTTGGTTTCTGTTTAACTGATGCATTTTATGGTGCAATGGTTGTAGCTATTGGTTTTATCTTGTACCGTGGTATGGGTAAACTTAATGAAACCATGAAAAATGGAGGTCTTATTGTTATGGCAAGTGGTCTTTGGGCTATTATTTTAGGTTTGGTTACTAATGGTTTACTTGGTGATTTCTATACTAGAATTTTAGGTATGGGGGATGCACTTCCTACTGTTATACCATCTCTTAATGCATTTGCAAATCCAGCAACTATTTTAGTAATTGCTATTATTGTAGGTATTATTTATACTAACATTGGATTTGTTATTGGTGCAATTAACAATTTAAGATATGGAAATACTAAAGAAGCTATGGGTTCCCAAATTGTTTGGTTCATACTTGAGTTAGGTCTTGTTGCTTTAGTACTTGGTTTCTTAATGCCAGCTATTGGTATGGTTGGAATGGTTATAGGTGCTTTATTAATTGTAGCTTCTCTTGTTATTTTAGTATGGGCTAATGGTGCTTATGGTCTTATGGATGTATTTGGATTCATGGGGGATGTTTTATCTTATGCTCGTCTTTTAGCTCTTTGTTTAGCTACTGGTGGTATTGCTATGACTGTAAATATTGTTGCAAATATGTGTAATGACATGATTCCATTTGTTGGTATTGTGCTCTTTGTATTTGTAATGATTTTTGGACATATTGCAAATTTCCTTTTCCAAGTATTAGGGGCTGGAGTAAATGCATTACGTTTAAACTATGTTGAGTTCTTCTCTCAATTCTTCATGGGTGGTGCAAATTCCTTTGAAGCTTTTAAAGCACAAAGAATTTTTACAAAATTAAGAAAATAATTCTTAAATCAAATTTAAATTTATTATTGAAAATTTTTAATTTAAAACAAAAATTTATAAAATTCTAAAAATATTTTAAAATATTTTTAAAAATAATATTTGAAAAAAATTATAATATTTGAAATATGCTAGGGTTTTAAATTATTATAAAATTAATTTAAATATTACTTATTTAGAATATTAAATTCTTAAAATTATTAAATAACTTATTAAGGAGATATATTTTATGGTAGATATTGTTTTAGGAACCGCTTTAGCAGCTGTTGGTGCTGGTGTAGCTATTGGTTTTGCTGGTTTAGGTTCCGGTTTAGGACAAGGTATGGCGGCAGCTGGATCTGTAGGGGCTGTTGCAGAAGATAATGACATGTTTGCAAGAGGTATTATTTTCTCTGCATTACCAGAAACTCAGGCTATTTATGGATTCTTGATTGCTATTTTATTACTTGTATTCTCAGGTTTATTAGGTGGAGGAGAAGGTCTTTCCACTACTGCAGGTATCGTTGCTGTAGGTGTAGGTGCATCTATTGGTTTTGCTGGTTTAGGTTCTGGTATGGGACAAGGTATTGCAGCAGCTTCTTCTGTAGGAGCTATTGTAGAGGATACTGATATGTTTGCACGTGGTATTATTTTCTCTGCATTACCAGAAACTCAGGCTATTTACGGATTCTTGATTGCTATTTTACTTATGGTATTCGGTGGAATATTAGCTTAAGGAGGTCAATTATATGAGCTCTGGGGCAGATAATATTGTCTCTACTATTATGTCTGAAGCTCAAGTGAAAGCTGATGAAATTAAAGCTGAAGCTCAAACTAAATCTGATGCTATTATTGCTGAAGGTGAAAAAAAGGCTTTAGTTGAAAAAGATAAAATCTTAAATGATGCTCAAAAACAAGCTGATTTAAGATATCAACAAATTATTTCTGAAGCTAAGATGAATGGTCGTAGGGCAGAATTAGAGGCAAAAGAAGAAGTAATTGAAGCAGCTTTTAACAAAGCTACTGAAGAGTTGAAAGATATAGCTAGTACAGATAGTGAGGAGTATATAGAATCTTTAATTGAAATGATTAAAGAAGCAGCTACTGAAATTGGTGGTGGAGACTTAATTGTTTTAGTAAAAGCAGAAGATGCAGATAAAGTTAAAGGTAAATTAGATACTATAGCAGATAAAGTTAAATCTTTAATAAAAGATAGAAACAAACCTGTTAATCTTAATTCTATTGCTAGTGAAGTTTCTTCTGAATCTGGAATTGAAACTACTTTAGAAATAGGTGAACCTATTGATACTATTGGTGGAGCTATACTAAAAACTAGAAATGGAGAAATTCAAGTTAATAACACTATTGAAGCTAGAATGTTAAGATTTAAGAAATCATTACGTTCAGATGTTGCAAAAACTTTATTTTAGGAGAGATGAAATATGGCTGATGAAATTGCTATGATTATAAGTTCTTTAGGGCTTACAAATGAAGCTTTTTTAGTATTATTAATTTTAGCATTTGTTGTTATTGGTGCAATTATTGTAGTTGTTACAAGTAGACCAATTTTAGATATTTATCCATATCTTCATCCTAGTGCAAGAGCAAGAGCAAGAAAAGGAAGATTACTCGATGAAAAACAAATTTCTGAGATTATTGAATCTAACAATATTGAAGAAGTTACTAATTATCTTAGAGGTTTTCCTGATTATTCTGAATATGTTGATAATTATTCCCTTGATAAGGCATTAGATATTCAGCTTGGTGAAACTTATGATATGGTTTCCAGAATGGTTCCTAAAGAAGTTAAATCTTCATTTGCAGTATTAGCTAAAAAATCTGACATCAACAATATTAAAAGTTTATTTGCAGCTAAAGATGCTGGATTAGATAAAGAATCTTCTGAAGAACTTTTAATTCCAACTGGAGAATTATATGAAGATTTATTACGTTTATCTGATGTTGATTCTGTAACTGATGTTGTTGCAGGATTAGATGGAACTGAATATGCTTCTGTTTTAGAAGAAGCTCTTTCTGAATATGAAAAAACTAATATGGTTCTTCCATTAGAAACTGCATTAGATACTTATTATTTAGATAAATTAATGGCGGCTTCTGAAACTCCGGCTAATGAAAATACACAAGTTCTTTATGCATATATTGGAAATCAAGTTGATGTTGCTAATATTAAATTAATCTTAAGAGCAAAAGCTGATGGTTTAGATTATTCTACTATTAGTCCGTATGTTGGAAATAATGGTTATCAATTAAGAGAATGGAAACTTAAAGATCTTATGGAATCTGAAAGTGTGGAAGGTGTTGTTTCTAGTTTAGAAGGAACTAAATTTGCACCTGTTCTTGCTGAAGTCCTTCCACAATACAATGAGACTGGATCTGTTGCTCTCTTTGAAAAAGCTTTAGATAAATTTTTAGTGGAATCTGCTAAATCTTACTCTATGAGAAAACCTTTAGGTGTAGGTCCTATTATTGGATACTTATCACAAAAAGAGGTTGAAGTAAGAAACTTAAAAATTATCGCAAGAGCTAAAAGAGAAGAAAACTTCCCAGTTGCTAAAATTAGGGAGATGTTAGTATGAGTGATGTCGCTGTAATTGGAGATATCGATACTGTCACTGGTTTTAAACTTGGTGGAGTTAAGAAAGGGATTGTTGTAAAAACTGATGAAGATGCTGAAAATGCTCTTGATGAATTATTAAATGATGAAATTTCAATTATTATAATTACACAAAAGATAGCTGATAATATAAGAGAATATATTGATAAAAGAATTGGTGCTGAAGTTTTACCAATGATTATTGAGATACCAGATAAGTCTGGTTCCTCTGAAGGTAGCTCTGATCAAATGGCAGCTCTTATTAAGAGAGTTATCGGGGTAGAGATGGTTAAATGATTACTGAAGGAAATATTATTAAAATTGCAGGTCCTGTTATCGTTGCAGATGGGATGAGAGGAACTCAAATGTATGAAGTGGTAAGAGTAGGTGATAGCAAGCTTATTGGTGAAATTATTGAGCTTGAAGGAGATACTGCTACCATTCAAGTATATGAAGAAACTGCTGGGTTAAAACCTGGTGAAAAAGTAGAGAGTACTGGAGGTCCATTATCTGTAGAACTTGGGCCTGGTGTAATGGGTTGTATTTATGATGGAATTCAAAGACCATTAGAAGTTATTAAAGCATTAACTGGTGATTATATTGCTAGAGGTGTAGATGTACCTTCTATTGACCGAGAAAAGAAATGGACTTTTGAGCCTGTAGCTAAA
This sequence comes from Methanobrevibacter sp., assembly GCA_045598125.1. Classification (GTDB taxonomy): domain Archaea; phylum Methanobacteriota; class Methanobacteria; order Methanobacteriales; family Methanobacteriaceae; genus Methanobrevibacter. Next base: position 6,364 of record JAZLLL010000025.1, read on the forward strand.
GTAGGTGAAAAAGTAACTGTTGGTGATGTTCTTGGAGAAGTACAAGAAACTTCTGCAGTTGTTCAAAAAATTATGGTTCCTCCATCCTTTGAAGGTACTATTAAAAGTATAGTTGCTAAAGGTGAATTTAATATCACTGAAACTATTGCTGAAATTGAAACTGAAAATGGGATTAAAGAAGTTCAAATGCTTCAAAAATGGCCGGTTCGTAAAGGACGTCCATATAAAGAAAAACTTGACCCAGACATACCATTAGTTACTGGTCAAAGAGCACAAGATACTTTCTTCTGTTTAGCTAAAGGTGGGGCTGCAGCTATTCCTGGTCCTTTTGGTTCCGGTAAAACTGTTACTCAACAACAATTAGCTAAATGGGCAGATGCGGATATTGTGGTTTATATTGGATGTGGAGAACGTGGAAACGAAATGACTGAGGTACTTACTGAATTCCCATTCCTTACTGATCCAAAAACTGGAAATCCTATTATGGATAGGACTGTTCTTATTGCAAATACTTCTAATATGCCAGTAGCTGCTCGTGAAGCATGTGTATATACAGGTATTACTATTGCAGAATACTTCCGTGATCAAGGTTATGATGTAGCACTTATGGCGGATTCTACATCTAGATGGGCAGAAGCTATGAGGGAAATTTCTGGAAGGCTTGAAGAAATGCCTGGGGAAGAAGGTTATCCTGCATACTTAGCATCTAGGCTTGCACAGTTCTATGAGAGGGCTGGAAGAGTTATTACTTTAGGTCAAGATCCTAAAGAATCCTCTATTACTGTAGTAGGTGCAGTATCTCCTCCTGGTGGGGACTTATCTGAACCAGTTACTCAAAACACCTTACGTATTTGTAAAGTATTTTGGGCATTAGATGCATCTCTTGCAGATAAACGTCACTTCCCTTCTATTGATTGGTTAGAAAGTTATTCTTTATATGTGGATAGTATTACTAACTGGTGGAAAACTAACACTACTGAAGAATGGAGAGTAAACAGAGATCAAGCTATGGTTTTATTACAAAAAGAATCTGAACTTCAAGAAATTGTACAATTAGTAGGTCCTGATGCTTTACCTGATGCTGAACAAGTAATCTTAGAAACTACTCGTATGTTAAGAGAAGACTTCTTACAACAAAATGCATTTGATGATGTAGATACTTACTGTTCTCCTAAAAAACAAGCAGCTATGTTAGCAACT
>JAZLLL010000026.1:0-2456 GCA_045598125.1 Methanobrevibacter sp.
CCATAAAAAATTACATTCATTATTTTAATAATGAGCGTCTTTCTTATACCCTAGGGTATAAGAACCCCGTCCAATATAGAACTGAACGGGGATTCTAGTAATTAATAGTTTTTTTGTGTCTACAAATACTTTACTATTTCAATTATAGGGTGTTTTTTACTTATATAATTTTAATATATTCATTAATCTCTTTTTCATAATCATTTTTAATAATTAGAATATCTAAATTATTCTTATTACAATTTTCTATATAAAATTCATTTTCTTTTATAATATATTCTTTTGGTAAATATTCATCACTTAATCTTTTCTCAATAACGTTTGCCTTTTCTTTTATAATATTAAAATTATTTAATATATATCCTTTTTCAAAAGCTAAACAAATATATTTTATATATTTGCTATAACTAGGTTCAAAACTCATTTTATAATCAAACGGAATATAACAACCTTCTATAATTAAATTTTGATTATTTTCTATTGCTGTTTTTATTATCCCTGTTACTATAGGCCATAAATATTTTGTCATTTCTATATCATCTTCAGTAGTTAAATCAGTATAATTAGCTCTAATTAAACCCATTTTAAGATGGTCTAAAGATAAATATGGATATTTATATTTTTCTAAAAGTTTTTGCGCTAAATTAGTTTTACCAACATGAGTAGCACCAGTAATTATAATTATCATATCATTCACCATTTATTTTATTATAATACACATAGATGAAATAAAAAACTGAAATATTACTATTTCAGTTTATATTTTAGTTAACTGCTAAATCTTTTCTACATTCAATCATATTATTTTTTAAAGCTTCCATTAAAATTTCAGCTGAAGTAATATTTGTAGCTAAAGGTATATTAGTAACATCACATAATCTTAATAATGCATTAACATCTGGTTCATGAGGTTGAGATGTTAAAGGATCCCTTAAAAAGATTACCATATCTAACTTATAAGTAGCAATCATTGAACCTATTTGTTGATCACCACCTAATGGGCCAGATTTTTTCAAATTAACTTTTAATCCAGTTGTACCAATTATTAGTGTACCAGTTGTTCCAGTAGCGTATAATTCATGCATAGCTAATACATCTTTGTATTTCTTTGCAAATTCTAACATAACATCTTTCTTTTTATCATGTGCAATTAAAGCTATTCTCATTTTTTCTCCTTTCCATCATTATATTGCTTTTCTAAATATTAATAAGCAATAAATTATTATCATTAATTAAATAATACACTATTAATATAATAATGTAAAGAGTTTTATTTGTATTAAACAATAATAACGTTTTACAAATTTATGTTATTTATAATCTTTTGCCATAATTGCAAAACTTTGTACAATTTTACCAGTTGCACTTATATAAATGTAACGAGCAATATTTTCTAAACCAGTGAAGAATGACATATATGTGGACCCATTCTTTCGTGATTCTTCGCATAATACATTAAACATACATTTTCCAATTCCACCACCGCGATAATCAGCATGTAAATAAACACCATCCAAGTGAGCTCTACCATCTTTCTCATTATATAAATATCCAGTATATCCTATTACTTTATTTCCTTCTAATGCAACTAAATATGGTCTATTATCACCTGCTGCTATATTTTTATTCACTATTTCTTCCGCATTTCTATGTCCTAAGCTATCACATGTTTCTTTTAATCCATAATGCTTTTTAGGATTATAATATCCAAATGTAATATTTTTTTCTTTTAATTCCTTTATACGCATTTGAATCTTTTCACTAAATTTAAATTTAGTTAAATCAATATGAAAAGCATCAATTTGACCTTGCACATAAAAACCTACACTAGTTAAGAAGAAATAAACTAGAGAATTATAAGGTATAGCTGGAACTGATGGATGTAAATGATTCTTTGTTCCTGGAATTATCCAGCCATGTCCTCCTGGACAAATATAAACACATCTTACACGATTTATTTTATATTCTTTTAAATTACATTCTAACAATTCATATAACTTACTTGCTATTCCGCATCTTCTATATTCTCTTTTTACAATAACAGAATGAAAATATGCTGTCTTAGTCTCACTTTCTAAGTCTTTCTTTCTTACAAAACCTAAAATATATCCTATAACTTTCTCGCCATCAAAAGCTAAATAACATAAATTGTCTAGAAAGTTTTCGTTTTTAAAAACATCCCTTTCCATATCGTTAAATTCCCATGTTTGATAGAAAGAATTATTTTTAGCCTCCTCATTCCATAAATCACAAATCGATTTAACATCATTATTATATTTTCTATAAGAAATCATATTCATACCTCCATTAATTACAGGTAGTGTCAAAAATAGTAACTTTAACACATACACTACCATATATATCTATTTTAATAATTAATTTATATTTACATTAAAAAAGTAGATAATCTGTGTTAAAATGTAAGCAACCAAACCACACTGAAAGGAGATTATCTA
>JAZLLL010000027.1:0-6594 GCA_045598125.1 Methanobrevibacter sp.
CTTAATGCGTTGCAAAGTTCATCAAGTGTCTCAGTTTTTTTGAAATTATTATGATCAATTATATCTTTTATATATGTTGTGTCAAATAATTTTTTTAAATAATTTTCTTTTTTCGATGTATCTTTTTCTAATACTGCAAGAATAAACACTAATACTTTTTTAGTGTCTACTAATAGTTTATCATTTCACTTTTACGACGTATTTTCTCTTATTTTCTTATAAATCTTCATAAAATCAGAAGACTTATAGACTTGTACTTATGTGTTGCGTGAACAATAAGGATACAAAGTTTTAAATCGTGTAAAATTGCGTACAGCAAAAACAAATAAAAAGAGTGCATTTCTTGCAATTTTTACTTAGCAACTTATACTTCATTTTAGTCTATTCAATATGACAAAGCTGAATCATTTCAATACAAGTTTACATACCATTAGAGTGTTTTGCACACACTTTTCTTGATTTTATTTTATTAAAAATGCCATATATAAAGGGATAGTATTAATTTCATTTGTAGTTCCTATGTTAGTATCAGCAAGTTTAAAATTACTACTAATATCATATTTATCGTTATTGTTTAATATTTCTTTTAATGATTTGGCATTACCATTGTTAGATTTAACTTCTATTAATGTAAGTTCGTTATTATACCTTGTAACAAAGTCTATTTCTAATCCACTTGATTTATGATAGTAATATAAATCTTTATGTAATTTATTAAAAGCATCTGCAATAATATTTTCAAATATTGCGCCTTTGTATACTTTTGAATCACCATTAATAATATTATCAGTAGTTCCTTCTTCTAACATTGAAATAAATAATCCTGTATCAGTCACGTATATTTTAAATATATTTTCATCCTTATTACCATCAAGTGGAAGTTCTAAGTTATTTAAATTGTGACATTTACAAATTAATCCGAATTCTTCTAACCATGTAATTGCATTACTATGGCTTCTTGCTTTTGCATTACTTGCAACTAATTTATATTGAAATTTTTTATTTTCTTTTGCAAGTTGATTTGGAATAGATTTATACACTTGCATAATCTTAATAAGTTCAGTTTGATTAATTTCTTGAACCTCATCTTTATTTAAATGTTTACCAAAATCATCTTTATAACTTTCTAAAATACTTTGTTGAATTTCTCTAACTTGTGTTAAATCATGAGTTAAATTAAATACATTAACTACATCAGGTAGTCCACCAACACATAAATATTCTTTAAAGTATTTCATAAGTTTTTCATTAACATTAGGAATGACTTGTGTTTTATCTTCAAAAGATTTTTTTACATAATCAATTACTGACTTTTCAAGTCCAATTGCCCATAAATATTCTTCAAAATCCATAGGTTTCATTGTTATAACTTTTTCGAAACCAGTAGATACTCCTTTTGATACTTTTTTGTTATATCCTCTCAAGCCAAGAAGAGAGCCTGTACAAATAAGATCAAATCTTCCATCTTCCATAAATGGTTTTATTGCAGATCTAGCATTAGCACATTCTTGTAATTCATCGAAGATAATTATTGTTTTATAAGGTATAAACTTTGCACCAAGGTTTGATGCTGATAAGCTTATTATTAAATCATTAACATTTAGATCTTTATCAAATAAAGTCTTTACAGAAGTATTATGCATAAAATCAATATACACAACATTTTCGTAATGTTCTTCACAAAACTTTTTAACAATTGTTGTTTTGCCAATTTGTCTTAACCCTTTTATAATTAAAGCTCTTTTTTTAATTTTTAAAGATTCATGCCAAGAAATAATGTCATTATAAATTTTTCTTTCAAACATAACTCTCACCTCTGATTATATTATACACTTTTTTATAATGAGTTTCAAGTGTTTTATGCACTTTTTTATAGGGAGTTTTCTACAATGTTTGCACTTTTTTTAAAAATATAATTACCACATTTTCTTCTTTACTCTTTAATTTAAGAGATTTGTGGTATTTTCTTTAACTAATTTGTGATAGAATAAACATAAATAATCATACATAACTTATATAACGATAATAACAAAATTAGAATCCGTTCATGCTTACTGAATCATTACATCTTGAATGATACGTGTATTATAAGAAAAAAGCCAGCTAACTTTTTTGTTTGTTAACTGACCATATAGTATCTTAATAATTAACTACAATATTATCTAAATTTTTTGTGAAAGTATTTCGTTTTGGTTTAATCACTATATTTTCTTTCTTCACTAATATCTCCCCAATATAATCAAGAGTTATACTCTCTGGTAAATCTTTTTCTAAAATTATAGTCCCTTTATTATCAAATAATCTTAATAAAGGAAAATATTCACACGTGTCTAAAAATCTTAAATATATTATTGCTTTTTTATTATTTGCTTCTTTTTCCTTATATTTCATTAGCATATTTTCTTTTTGTTCTAATGCTTCAGTAAAACAATCATTAATTCTATTTATACTAAAATCATCAGACTCAAATAAACATAGTGCTTTCTCAACCCAGTTGATTATTAAGGAACTATTTGTATCACTATCTAAATTATTATATAAATCTACATCCACTTTAATATTGCAATATCTAAACCAAGGATGATATTTATCAATATAATCAGACAATTCAATTTCATTAGCAATATCACAAGTTGTAAAATTTATGTACAAATGGTCAAATTCTCCTAATGAAAAATTATTCTCTCTTAATTTCATTACAATTCTTTTAATTGTGGCATTCAACTTTTTACTTCCTAATGATTCAGTAATAAATGATCCAAACTCATTTTTGCTTGAGCTTTTATATAATCTAATATTTGATATAATTTTCATATTATCAATCCATCCTTTGTGTGGATTATACCACATTTATTCATTTATTTCTACTAATTAAAAAGCCAGCTATCTATCTTTATTTCCACCATTATCTCTCATAGGTTCGAGCCCCATCAGAACCAAACATTCGAATCCCGTGAGTTAATGGTTCGAGTCCGTGGTCAGTCTCACCTAGTCATTAAATCTAAATGTTTCATAAATGCATAAAAAATAGGGTATTCTAACCTTTCTTGACTAAAACACCCTATAAAACGCAAAAAAATAAGCCTTAGTAAAAGACTTATCGATTTACTTTAATGTGGTTATGATAGCAAAAGTGTCGTTTAGGCATTTTACTGTTCTAAAAGTATCGTTTTGAATAATGTCCTAAAAGTGTCGTGTTCTAAAAGTGTCGCGACTATAACGCAAAAAAAACAGCAGAGTTTCATTTCTACTGGTTGTTTTATATTTGTTCTTCTATATTAATACCACACGCTAATTGGAATTCCAAAGTATGTTTATCTTTAAATACTATCTTTTCAATCAATGTTCTCATTATCTATTAAACATTATAATTCATTCCCGAATCTTTAGTACAAATATTATAAACATCATTAGTTAAACACAATCGCATAAATTACAACTAACTAAATACACTTTTTGAGTAGATATTACTCTTGAAGTGCTTTGTTTTATCGCTATCCAGATTCTTTCTTCAATTGTTCATTTAATTCTGCTTGTTCTTTTTTCTTTATTTCCAAAGCGTCTTTTTTAGTTACTGCTTTTACGATTATGTCCCAAACAACAAACAATAAAATTACCAACAATAACGAAATAATAATTTTAACCCATATATCTTTCAAGAACAACAAGAAAATACTTATTACAGCAAATGGAATTGTACCTATAGCAGCTGCTACATGGACCTTATGCCATATTTCTTCCGATTTTAAACATATTTCTCTTTTTAGGCCTACCGGGCCAATTTTAACTAGTGGGAAGCTAATAATAATGACTAAATACATAACAAACATTAATATATTTAGAATTGTTCCTAAATCCCAAATAAATCCAAACATAGTTGCCTCCTATTTCCCGTATTTATATTTCTTAACATCCTTATTATCAAATTGTATCATAAAATAAAAGATTGCAATAGAGTTACGATAGATAATACCATACGATTGGTTCGAACCCATCGTTCATTACGATATCAAACGCCATCACTGTTACACTACAAAGGCAAGAATTGAATTATAACACAATCAATTAACAAATACTTATTTTAAATACTTATTAATTTCTTCTTCTGTTGGTAAGTATTCTTTTATTTCATATGTTGCAACACCAATTGGAGTATTTGTAGATTTTAATGCCCATTCGACAGAATATCTATCCTTGTTCTTACATAATAATAAACCTATTGTTGGATTATCTTCTTTATCTTTTACAACTTCATCAACTGCGGTAACATAAAATTGTAATTGACCTATAAATGAGGGATCAAAATCAACAGTTTTTAATTCTACAACAACAAAGCATTTTAATTTCAAATGATAAAACAATAAATCAATAAAGTAGTCTTTATTTTTCGTACTAATTCTATATTGATTTCCAACAAATGAAAATCCTTTTCCAAGTTCTAATAAAACATTTTTGATTCTTTCTATCATTGCTTTTTCTATATCAGCTTCTTTTGATTTTTCTGATAATCCAGCAAGTTCAAAAATATAAGGATCTTTTATTACATCTAATGCTAATTCACTTTGAACTTCAGATAATTCATTTGTAAAATTAGTTAACTTTTTTTTGTTATTTGCCTGTCTTTCATATAAGTTCAAATCGATTTGATGATCTAGAACAATATGACTCCAACCATTTTCTACACATTTTTCAGCATACCAAATTCTTATATCAAGACTTTTTATTTTATCAATTAACAAACAATTGAAACTCCAAGGCAATTTTGCCAACGGCATTGGCAAATTTCCAATATCTTTATATGTTTCATAAAACTTTCTCATTCGAGCCAAGTTTCTTGGAGAAAAGCCACTTGCATCATTGAATTCAAGTTTCAACGAAGTAGATAATGTATTAATGAAATTTGTTCCGTATTTTTGATTTTCACTGATTATTTTTCCAATTCGAAAATACAAATATAATAATTCTTTATTAGCATCCAGAAGAACTCTGTTTCTTGTGCTAATAATATCTTTTTTAATCTCATTAATTTGTTTAATTAATGTATTATTCATTTCATTAACTACATCATTTGACATATCAATTACTCCTTTATAACTACTTATAGTATACCACATTTTATAGTAATAATCGAGTTTTTTATAATACATTTATTAACTATTATAAAAGTTTAAGAAATTACCATAGTTCGAATCTCTATGAACGAGAGTTTTCACAATAGTTCGAATCCGACTGAATGTACTATTCGATTCTCTGCGAACGACTAGTCAGTCTATAAAAAAATATGGCCTTTTTGGACATATTTTTATTATATTTTTGTATAAATCTTCAAATATCGAAAGACTTATAGACAATGCAATATGTGTTGCGTGTGCAATAAGGATACAAAGTTTTAAATCGTGTAAATCGTGTAAAATTACTATTAAATCGTGTAAATTATCATTAAATCGTGTAAAATTTGCGTACAGCAAAAATAAATAAAAAGACTGCATTTTCTACAGTCCTACTTAGTAGTTTCAGTTCCATTTATAAATTTAAATGTGATTGTTCCATTTTTATTTACTATGGCTTTATCAATAAACTTATTCCATAGTTCTTTATCCCATTCTTCTAAATAATTAGTTCTAGTTTCTAAATCCTGTATGAATCTTTCCATCTCTTTAGCTTGAAGTTCTTTTTTAGCTTTTTCATTTTTAGCTTCCTCTATTTTACTAACTAGTTCATTATACTTATTTTCATATTTTTCATACTTTAATAAGTACTCATCCTGGTCAAGAGCTTTATTTGAATTTTCAGCAACTAGTTTATTTACCACTCCTATAACAACTTATCATTGTCCATTATTTCAATGTTCATACTACTTACTGTAATATCATCATTATCAATTGTTGTTACAATGTCATTTTTAACTAGATCTATTGCCCTAACCCAACCAACATCTTTAACAAAGAAAGGATGACCTTCAGTGCAAGTAATCTTTTCTAATGCACCTTCATGATTATAAAATACTAAATGAATCCATTTTCTTGTCATATTAACGAATAATCTGGTTACTTCTTTCAGCGCTTTTTTCCAGTTTTTTCATCATACGACCATACTTTATCGTCATCCTTAATCTCTTCTATCTTTTTATTTTTATTACTTATATTCGTAACAGCAAAATACAAAGAACCCAAATTAATAATACTGTTTAACAACAATAATATTATGAGCGCCAACATCTTCAAAAAAACTTAGCCAAATTTCCTTTTTTTGTCCTACATAAACTAACTATTTACAAATTTTATATTTTTCAATAGATTATTTATTTTTTCTAAAATCAAAGACAATTTATTATCATTATATATATTCATTATATGCTTATTATTGCAATTTTTACGATGATTTTCATCAATTAATATAACATCATTGTTTTTTGAAGATATATCTTCAAACATTTTGTTAATCTCACTTTCATCATTATTAGCGAATAGATTAAGCTTATTATTTTCAATATAATTAAGAATTGTTTTAATTTCTACATCACCACTCATAGAACCAACTATAATTTTTTTTGTTAATACATTATTTGTTTTATACTCTTTACTCTTGACAATT
>JAZLLL010000028.1:0-6871 GCA_045598125.1 Methanobrevibacter sp.
AAATCATCTAAAGATATTACTTAGATACTATTAGTCAAAAATAAATTTTAAAAAATAAAAAACTCTTAAAATAATGTATTGAACTTAACAAGTCAGATAAACTCAATTAAGTAATCTAAATAACTAATCAAACTCAAAAAATGTAAGGTGAAATAATGAGTGAAATTATTGAAAGTCCAGAGCAAATAGCTATTGAAAAAGAAATAAGAGGACAAGTTAGTGAATTTTTAAGCTATTTCAATGCATCATTACCTGAAAGTATGGAATTAGAGTTTGAAGGATTCTATAGAAGAGGTTTTTTTGTAAGTAAAAAAAGATATGCTGTTATTGAAGATGGTACAATTATAGCGAAAGGATTAGAACTTGTAAGAAGAGATTGGGCTCCTGTAGCTAAAAAAACACAAGAAGACATATTAATGGCTATTTTAAAAGAAGGAAATATTAAAAAAGCTGAAAAGATTATTAAAAAAGTATTAAAAAAAATAAAAAGTGGAAACATAGATAACAAAGAGTTAATAATTCACACACAAATTACTAAAAAACTTGATGATTATAAACAAGTTGGACCTCATGTTATAGCTGCAAGACAATTAGAATCTAATGGAATTAAAGTAGGAAAAGGAACAATTATACAATATATTATTAGTAAAGGAAAAGGATCAATTAGTCAAAGAGCTGTTGCTTATGAATATAGTGGTGAAATAGAATATGACAAAGAATACTATATAAATCACCAAATCATACCTGCAGTTTCAAGAATGATGGAACCTTTAGGGTATAGTAAAGAAAGTCTACTTGAACTTGCAGAAGAAGAAAGACAACAAAGTTTAGATGCATTCTTTTAAAATTAATTAATCAAAAATATACTTTAAAAAAAAAATATATGCTTTTTTAAAAAAAAAAAAAAAAAAAAATATATACTCTTAAAAAGATATAATTATAATAGAATATATTAATAAAATACAAACTTAAACCTGTTTTAAATATTAACATAATAAGATTAAAATTATTAAAAATTTAAAATAATTGAAAAAATAATAATTAAATAATAATCAAAACATAAAAAATGGTGAAAAAATGAAAGCCGTATTTTTCGATATTGATGATACTCTTTTAAATACCTCTGGTTTTGCAGATATTGCAAGACGTTCAGCTATTGAAGCTATGTGTGATAATGGATTACCTGTAGAATATGATGAAGCTTACGATTTATTAAAACATATTATAAAAAAGAAAGGATCCAACTATAATAAACACTTTAATCTTTTAACAAAAGAACTTTTAGGCCAAGAAGATCCTTTTTTAATAGCATTAGGTATTACTACTTATCATAATGTTAAATTTTCACTTTTAAGACCATTCCCAAGAACAATGGCAATTTTAATTTATCTCAAAAGTAAAGGTTATCGTTTAGGAGCTATAACTAATGGAATAACTATAAAACAATGGGAAAAACTTGTTAGAATGGGAATTCACCACTTTTTTGATATAGTTATTACTTCTGAAGAAGTTGGTGTTGAAAAACCAGACCCTGAAATTTATCATGAAGCATTAAGAAGAATGAGATGTGAAGCTTCAAAAAGTATTATGATTGGGAATAAATTAGATGTAGATTGTGTAGGTGCAGTTAATGCAGGAATGAATGCAATTTTAGTTAATTCAACATTAAGTGATGAAGAAAAAGAAAGAGTTAATAATGAAGATATAAACATTATTGTCTTAGATAATATATCTGATGTTGATACTATACTCTAAAACCAAAATAAAAAAAATAATTATATTTCAATTTCTAAACAAATAGGACAATGATCAGACCCCATAACCTCTGATAAAATATAAGAATTTTTAATATTATCTTTAAATTCTTCATTAACAAAATAGTAATCTAATCTCCATCCAACATTTCTATCTCTAGCCCGTGTCCTATAACTCCACCAAGTATAGTTATTTGATTCATTATTAAACATGCGAAATGTATCCACATAACCATTATTTAAAAATTTACTTACCCATTCACGTTCAATAGGTAAAAATCCAGAAACATCCTCATTTGCTTCAGGTCTAGCTAAATCAATTGGTTTATGTGCAGTATTTAAGTCACCACAAATTATCAAATTAAAACCTTGATCTCTTAAATCATTAGCATAATCTAAAAATACATCATAAAAATCAAGTTTATACTTTAATCTTTCTTCATCTCTTCCACCATTAGGATAATAAATATTTAAAAGAGTGAATTCATCAAAATCTAATCTTTGAAATCTACCTTCAACATCAAATTTATCAATACCCATACCATCATAAACATTATTCGGTTCAATATTAGTATAAGTGGCTACTCCACTATAACCCTTCCTCTCAGCAGAATTAAAATAGCTATTATAATCAGGAATATTAACTAATTTTTTAGGCAATTGATCAATTTGTGCTTTAGTTTCTTGTAAAGATACAATATTAGCATTTGTATTATCAAACCAATCTAAAAAACCTTTTTTATGAATTGCTCTAATCCCATTTACATTCCAAGAAATAAGTTTAATCTCTACCATAAAACCACTTAAACCTATTAATATAATTTATAATAAAAAGAATAAAAAAATTTAATCTAAATCACATTACAATAAAAAAAATTAATCTAAATAAATTAGAATAAAAAAAAGAATAAAAAATTTAATCTAACTTAACCCCTTCTTCTAAAGGTAATTCTCTTAACCATTTAATATCACTTTTATAAAGAGATCTAATATCAGATATATCATATCTAATCATAGCTAACCTTTCAATCCCTAAACCAAATGCAAGAGCTGGAGTATCAATACCTAATGGTTTAAGAACTTCTGGTCTAAACATTCCAGAACCTCCAAGTTCAATCCAACTTTCTTTTTCTTCTAAATAAACTTCACACTCAGTTGAAAGATAAGTATAAGGGAAATAAGCAGGTCTAAATCTTACTTCAAAACCTAATTTTTTATAAAATTCTTTTAATATTCCAAGTAAATTTTGATAATTAATTCCTTCTGCAACAACCAGACCTTCTACCTGATGGAACTCAGGCAAATGTTTATAATCCATAGTTTCTCTTCTAAACACTCTACCTACAGAAAACATTTTCATAGGAGGTTGATTATTTGCTAAAAATTTAGTAGAAATTCCAGTTGTATGAGTCCTAAGTACAGATTGACATGCAACTTCTTTGTCCCAACTGTAACCCCAACCTTCAGATTCAGTTTCACCACCATCTTCATGAGCATTAGCTACACTATTAACAATAGAATCATCAGGTAAATCACAAGTTAAAGGATTTTTCATATAAAAAGTATCTTGCATTTCTCTTGCAGCATGATCTTGAGGCTGGAAAAGAGCATCAAAATTCCAAAATGCAGAATCTAAAACATTACCATTAGCTTCAGTAAAACCCATATTTAAAAAGATTTCACGAATTTCATCAATAATTCTTCTTAAAGGATGTCCTTTACCCGCATAAACTTTAGGAAACTCAACATCAATATCATAAGGCCTATATTTTAAATCAGACCAAGAACCATCTTTCAATTGCTCATGAGTAAGTTGAGTAGCCTCTTGTTCAAATGTTAAACCTTCCCTTAAAATATTTTTAGCTAATTGATTTAATTCAAAACTATGAGTAGTTACTTTATCTTCAGCAATTAAATTTTTCCTATCTTTAAGTGAAGCTAATGCTTTAGCCATATCCTCAGTTAGATTTTCTTTCAATATTTCTTTTTGATTAATAAAAAGATTAAGTAAATCTTCATCATTTCCTAATTTATCAACAAAAGATTCACCTACTTCAGTAATATTAACTATTCCTTTATCAATTTTAGCCCAATGTTTACGAACTAACCAACCCATTGCAATATTAACTTCTTTTTTCTCAATATCTTCTAAACTAGCTAATTCTTTCATAGCTAATTCTTTTTTATCTTTTAAAGTATTAAGAATACGTCTTTCAGGAAGCCCAATTTTAGCATATTTCTTACCAGAATCAGTTAAAGAGAATTTTTCTTCAACATCTTTATTTACAGTTATAATTCCTTTAGAAGCAAGAGATCCTGCAGCACTCATAACAGATTTAATATTCAAGTCTGCCCGATTAGCTATTTCTTCAGGAGAAGCAGATTCATCAAGTTCAAGCTCTTTTAATAATTTTTTTTCATAAATATGTAATTCATTAATGATTTTGCTAATATTATTACTCATCTAAACACCAGATGTGATTTTAAATTTATAATCCTATAAAAATATAATTTATAAACTATATAACATTATAATGTATATTTAAACTAATTAATAAATATTTTTTATAAATAGTTAAAGAATAAAAAATTAATATTAAGTAAAAAAAATAAACAATAATTCAGAAAATGATAAAAATAAAAACTAAATACTTAAAAAAATAAATATTAAAAAAAATTAATAAAATAGGTAAGTGTCTATGAGTAATTGCTAATTAACTTAGCAATAGATATGCTTAAGAGATTTGAATAAATTTTAGGGAGGAACTCATAGCCACTTACAAAGCACATGACAATAACCAAAAATATACACACAATGTCTTAAAAAGATGTTTCAAAGGGGAAGTATCAAACATGAACAATACCATTATATAAAAACCAAGTTTTTGCCATGTACCTAATATTAGTTTAATCAAAGCAATATAAAAGCTTTTGCTTAAAAATAAAAACAAAATACAAATTTAAATTCAATTCAAAACTATTAAACCAATTTTTTAAATTAAAAACAATTTAATAAATAAAAAAAATAAAATTAGAAAAAAATAAAAAAATTAAAATCTATCAGAAAGATAACTAATAAAAATAGAAGCAGCAGTTAAATCAGCAGTTGTTCCAGGATTATATTTATTTTCATAAAGATAATCATCAAATTTATTAAGTTTAGTTAAAAAACTTGAATCTTCTCTAAATTTTAATAAATCTTTAGCTTTATCTGAGACTTCTTGTGCTATTTCATCCCCATATTTTCTTGAAATAAGAGTATCTGGAACTTGAGATAAAATAGTTAAAAATGTTAAAACAGTAGCTTTATTAATGGATTCCTCTTTTAAACTATTAAAACAAAGATAACCTATTTCAAAACAAACCGGCATTGAAGAAGTAAGTTCATTAGCTAATCTATCCCAACTTGAAGAAATTTCAAGAACATCATACATAGTTTGATTATTAACTCTTAGTTCTTCTTTAGCCTTTTCACTCATAACATCAAATTCATCCTGACTACCCATTCCACCTGCATCAGCAATATTAATAGCATCATAAAGATTTATTGCATCTTCAACAGTAGTATTCTTCATTAAACAAGATATATTAACTTGTAAATCCTCAAAACTACCACTAATAGCTGCAGCAGATGCAATAGGAATAGACATCATCATAATACCTAAGTTTGTATTATTTGCAATCCATTTATCAGTTTCTTTAACAGCCTCAAGAATAAATTTTCCTATTTCTGCCTTATCATAATCTTGACCAATATTTTTAGCATGACTAGTAGCTTCTCTTACTGTATCCCCTATAACAACCCCACTAATTATAAAATCTTCAAAAACCATATCCTCAAAATTACGAGTTCTATGGACATTTCCTGGTTTAGGATATCCACTAACTTCAAGTACAGAAGCAATTTGAGCTAATTTAGCAATTTCATTAGGTTCCATTTTTCCACCATAAATAAAAATTATCCACATAAAGAAAATTATAAATTATCTAAAGCATAAGGAGCAAAATTAGTTATAATTAAATCAGCACCTGCTCTTTTAATAGATAATAAAGATTCCATTATAGAATCTTCAGTTAAATATCCTTTTTCAATAGCTGCCATAATCATAGAATATTCCCCACTAACATTATATGCTACAAGAGGCAAAACAAATTGATCTTTAATTGATTTAATAACATCAAGATAAGGAAGAGCAGGTTTTACCATTAAAAAATCTGCCCCTTCAATTATATCTAGTTCAGCTTCCCTAATAGCTTCTCTAGAATTAGCTGGATCCATTTGATAAGATTTTCTATTACCTTTAGAAGGTGCAGAACAAGCAGCTTCTCTAAATGGAGCATAAAATGAAGATGCAAATTTAACAGAATAAGACATAATCATAGTATTCATATAACCATTTTCATCAAGCAACTTTCTCATAGCTTGAATTCTCCCATCCATCATATCAGAAGGTGCTACAATATCCGCACCAGCCTCTGCATGAGATAATGCAGTTTTAGCCAAATATTCAAGAGATTCATCATTTAAAATTTCAATTCCAAAATCCATATCCTCATTTTTATTTATAAGACCACAGTGACCATGAGAGGTATATTGACAAAGACAAACATCAGTAATAACAACAAGATTAGTTTCTGCTTTTAATTTACGAACCGTTTTTTGAACAATTCCAGTAGAAGCAAAAGCAGGAGATCCTAATTCATCTTTTTTATCATTAGATGGAATACCAAAAACAATAATTGATTTTAAACCTTTAGATTCTAATTCTTTAGCATATTCAACACAATCATTCAAGGAATACCTATATTCCCCAGGCATTGTAGAAATAGCTTCTTTTTCCCCATCTTTCAAATCTTCTTTAACAAAAATAGGATAAATTAAATCTTCTTTATTCAATTTTATCTCTCTTACAACATCCCTAATTTTAGAGTTTTTTCTATATCTTCTCATTCTTGTTATTGGAAATTCCATATTCTCACTCTATTAAATTTTAAAAAGTATGGTAAATTTAAGACATTAATGACATACTTTATTTAAAAAAAAATATACTTTAACTAAAAAATATACTCTAACTAAAAAAATATACTTTAACTAAAAAAATATACTTTAACTAAAA